>DAIUEK010000001.1:0-4470 GCA_036845165.1 Vicinamibacterales bacterium
GCGATCCCGCGCAGTCGATGCTCGGGGAAAGCGCGGCGCCCGATGAAGTCGCGCGACTGCGGACCAGCCTCGGTCTCGACCGGTCGCTGCTGACGCAGTATGGCGCGTTCATCGGCGGCCTCGCGCATGCCGATCTGGGCACGTCGTTTCGATTCGGCACGCCGGTGACGCAGGAGATTCGGAAGCGCGTCGCCGACACCGCCATCCTCGCGGTGTGTGCGATGGGGGTCGCGATCGTGTTCGCCATTCCCCTCGGGATCGTCGCGGCCGTGTTCAGGGGACGCTTCCTCGACCACGCCGCGATGACCCTCGCCCTGGCCGGGATCTCCATGCCGAGCTTCTGGCTCGGGCCGCTGCTCGCGATCCTGTTCGCCGTCCGCCTCGGATGGTTACCCGTCTCGGGCTCGGGGACGGTCTGGCACCTGGTGCTGCCCGCCGTCACGCTCGGGACGGCCCTGTCGGCCATCCTCGCGCGGATGACGCGCTCGTCGGTGATCGAGGAGCTGCGGGAGCTCTACGTCCTGGCCGCGCGGGCGCGCGGTCTGTCGCAGGCGCGCGCGGTCGTCCGTCACGCCTTCCGCAACAGCCTGATCCCCGTCGTCACGATCATCGGCCTGCAGTTTGGCGCGGTGCTGACCGGGACGATCATCACGGAAACGATCTTCGGATGGCCCGGCGTGGGCCGGCTGCTGATCCAGGCGATCAACACGCGCGATTATCCGCTGGTGCAGGGTTGCATCCTGTTCATCTCCGTCACCTACGTGGCGATGAATCTGCTGACCGACCTCACCTACGGCTTCCTCGATCCGCGGATCCGGTTCGAATGATCCGCGTCGGCCTCGTCATCGTGCTGCTTGCCGTCCTGGCCGCGACGCTGGGCCCGGTCCTCACGCCGTACGATCCCGCGGCGCAAACCCTCGAACACCGGCTCGAGCCTCCCAGCCGGTCCCATCCCCTGGGTCTCGACGAGCTCGGCCGCGACATCCTGTCCCGGCTGTTGTCGGGCGCGCGCATCTCGCTGCTTGTCGGCCTCGTCGTCGTGTCGGTCTCGTCGCTCGTCGGGATGGCGCTGGGCTCGATCGCCGGCTACTTCGGCGGCGCCGTGGACGATGTGATCAGCCGCGCGACCGACATCCTCATGGCGTTCCCGGGGATTCTGCTGGCGATTGCGCTCGTCGCCGTGCTGGGCCCGAGCCTGACGAATGTCATCCTGGCGCTGTGCGTCATCGGCTGGGTGGGCTACGCGCGCCTGGTGCGCGGGCAGGCCCTGCGGGCGCGTGAGCTGGAGTACGTCCAGGCCGCCCGTGCGCTGGGCGCGAGCCCGGCGCGGATTGTCGTGCGGCACGTGCTGCCGACGGCGTTCCCGGCCGTCATCGTCCAGGCGACGCTCGGGATGGCGGGCGCGATCATCGCGGAGGCGTCGTTGAGCTTTCTCGGCCTGGGGGTCCAGCCGCCGACCCCCAGCTGGGGGTCGATGCTCGACGCGGGGCGGGCGCATCTGTTCGACGCGCCGCACCTGACGATCGTCCCCGGCGTCGCGATCGCGACGCTCGTCCTCGGGTTCAATTTCCTAGGAGATGGGCTGCGGGATCGGATCGACCCCAAGGGCAGGCTTTAGGCTTTAGGCTTTGGGCTTTAGAAGCGGCCGACTCGCCGCTGCACCGAGAGCGCCACCGTGTTCTTCGGATCTTTCTCCAGCGCCTTCAGCGCGGTGGCGCGCGCGGTGTCCTTGTCGCCGGCACGCATCTGCGCGTCGGCGGCGCGGGCCAGCAGTGCGCCGTCGGTGGCGTTGTCGTCGGCCGCCCGCAGGAAATACGTCGCGGCGACGGCCGGCTCCTTCAGCTTCAGCGAGAGATCCCCGAGGCGCGCGGCCTCGGCGCTTCGGCGGCGGGCGTCCGTTTCGTCGCCGCGCAGCACGTCGTAGTCGAGCAATGCCTGGCGCGCGATCGCGAAGTGCCCCAGGCGCTCCGCCGCATCCGACAGATAGGAGAAGGCGAGCGGCTCGACCGGCTGCTTCCGCGTCGCATCCTGCAGCATCCGCTCCGCGGTCTCCTCGTCGCTCGTCATCAGCAGCGCGCGGCCGAAGAGCGTCAGCGCCTCGCTGCTGTTGTCGCTGCCGACCGCCCCCTCGAGCGCGCCGAGCGCCTTGCTCAGCGCGACACGGTCGTTGCGCGCCTGCGCGATCTCCAGCCAGACCCGCCCGAGGGCGACATAGGCGTACGGATAATCGGGGTAGCGCTCGGCGGCGCGCCCGAGCGTCTGCACGGCACGGTCCGGCTGGCCGGCGCGCGAGTAGGCGAGGCCGAGCGTGACTTCGCGGGACGGACCGGGGTCGAGCGCCGACAGCGCTTCGAGCTGGGCGATCCGACTGTCCGTGCGTTCGAGCGCGCCGAACAGATCTGCGAGCTGCTCGCGCGCGTGAACCAGCGCCGGCTGCAGCACGATCGCCTGCTCGAGGGCGCCGCGCGCCGCGTCGGGATGTCGCGCGTCGCGTTGGCACAGGCCGAGCAGGTAATACGCTTCGGCGAACCGGTCGTCGAGCGCAATCGCCCGCTGCAGCGCGTCGATCGCCTCGGCGCCGTGCCCGTCGTTATACCGGGCGAACGCGAGCTTGTAGAGGACGCGCGGCGCCCGGTTATCGAGCTTGACGTATTCCTGGAACCGCTCGGCGGCCGCCGCATATCGGTGGGGCGTGTCGGCGAGATAGGCGTCGCCCAGCTCCTCGAGGGGACGGGTGGCGGCCGGATCGATCTCCGAGGCCCGGCGCAGGTCCCGGATGGCCACGACGAACTCCCCCCGGCGACGGTAGGTCTGTCCGCGCTTCAGATACCCGAGCATCGAGTCGTCTTTCAGGGTGATGGCGCCGCTGAAGGCCTCGATCGCCGCGGAGGTGTTGTCCCGGGACAGGGCGAGGTCCCCCTCCGCGATTTTCTGCCGGTACAAGCGCTCGCGTTCGCTGAGGGTGTAGCCATACCCTCCGGCGGCGCTCAGCCCGAGCAGAAACAACCCGGCCAGGACTCGTTTCACGGCGTCTTCATGGTAGCAGGGGTCGGGCGGACCGGGAACATTCCCGACCCGCCGGTATCTAAGATTCAGGAGGGGCGGTGCTACTATGGGCGGAGAGCTGTCCGTGAAACCCGTTCGCGCCATCACCTGGACCGACGTCGGCGGTCGGGAAGCATCGCTCGTTCAGCGGTGCGCCGCGCGCGACGAGGACGCCTGCGCGGCGCTGGTGAACGAACACCAGCGGATGGTGTACCAGCTGTCACTCACCCTCCTCAACGACCACAACGAAGCGCTCGACCTCTCGCAGGAAGTCTTCCTGCGCGTGTTCCGGACGATGCACGCCTTCCGCGGCCACTCGAGTCTCCGCACCTGGATCTACCGGATCGTCGTCAACCAGGCGCGCAACCGGCAGCGCTGGTGGCGGCGGCGGCACCGCGCGCAGCAGGTGTCGCTCGATCAGCACATCCAGGATCACGGCGACCTGCCGGAAACGGTGGACCGCGGGCCCGACCGGCTGGTGGGGCAGAAGCAGCTCGCGGAACGCATCCGCGTGGCGCTCGATCGGCTGCCGTTCGATCAGAAGACCGCCATCGTGTTGCGGGAGATCGACGGCCTGAGCTACGACGAGATCGGGTTCTCGCTCGGGATCGCCGTCGGCACGGTGAAATCGCGCCTTGCACGCGCCCGCGAAGGGCTGCGCGCGCAGCTGAGGGATGTATGAGCCGACTGACTTGTGCGGCGGTGCGGCGGCGCCTCGCGGCTTTGCACGACGGAGAGCTGGCCGCCCAGGACCGGATCGTGCTCCAGGGGCACCTGCGCGACTGCGAGGGATGCGCCGTCGAGCTCCAGGCGTACGAGGACGTCTCGTCCGCTCTCCGTCTCGCCGCGGCGCCTGGGCCCGCGGACGACTGGACCGGCCTGCGGCCCGGGGTGATCGGCCGGATGCGCGCCGAGGCCAACGAAGCGTGGCCCGCGCGGGTGGCGCGCGCCTTCGACGACATGCACCTGGTCTGGATCGGCCTCGCCTCGACCGCCGGGACCTTCCTGTGCGGCGCGATCGCGCTCGGGATGCTGCACTATGCGTCGCCGCTGCGGGAGGACTCGCTGCGCGCGATGTTCCTCGCGATGGCGGCGCCGTCCGGCTCGAACCTCAATCCCGCCAGCCTGGACGGCCTCATGATCCAAGCCCCCTCGGTGCCGGAGGACGGCATCGTGAACGCGTCGCTCGAGCGATCGGGAACCGAAGGGGAGCGGACGCTCGCCTTCTCCGCGGTGATCACTCGGGAAGGCAACATCTCGGGCCTGGAAGTCCTGGGGGACGGTCGGGGGCAGCGGCAGGTGAACGAGCTGATCACGGAGATTTCCCGCGGCCGGCTCGAGCCCGCCCGCTACGGCACGGATCCGATTGCCGTGAACCTCGTGTGGCTCGTGGAGCACATGACGGTCAGCCCCGTGAAGAGGGCC
>DAIUEK010000001.1:4570-15963 GCA_036845165.1 Vicinamibacterales bacterium
ACCGCGGTCGCCACGTTGTTCATCGCGTCCGTGGCCCTGATGATGATGTTGCGCGCCGCCTCCGCATCGTCCAGCGTCACTTCGAACTCTTCCCGCCGCGAATCAAGGATCCCGTCCACCGGGTAGGCGACGCGCCACTTGCTGGCGTCGAGCGAGTACTCCACGCGCAGCACCGCGGACTGCTCGTCGCGCACCACGAACTTCACCGTCGTCCGCGTGCCCGTCCGGGTCGCCGCCGGCACCTCGATGACGGGGGGCGTGTTGTCGATGTCGAAGCTCACGCTCTCGAAGTCGCCGACCAGCGCCGTGGCGGGGGAGTTCGACGGGGCATCGGTGGCCGCGACCTTCACGTAATACGTGCCGTCGGGCACCGAGGTCGTGTCCCACACGACGATGGGGTCCCAGAGGCCGCGCTTGAGCGGTTTCCACGCCGTGTCCCCTTCGCGGCGATAGAAGACATCGTACTGGAGCCGATCGTCGTTCTCGTCGTCCGCCTTCCAGACGAACGTCTGCAGTCCCTTCTGGTAGACCTTACGGCCAAGCGCCGGGGACGCCGGCGCGGGGGTTGAGCCCGATGACTGGTTCGGCTGCGACGGGTTACGCCCGTCCGACGTGGTGTCTTCGAAGCCGGCGATCTCGAGCTCACCCGTCGAGAACGGCCGCTGGAACACCGTGCCGGGAGGATGGACGGTGATGCTGGAGACGACGGGTCGAAGATTGCGCGGCAGGTACGCCGTCGTCACGGACGTCAGCACCGGCCCCGGTGAACCCGTTGAACCCTTGAGAACAGCCCGCCACTGCAGGTACCGCGCGTTGGGGCTCGTGATGTGCTCGCCGTTGGCCACGGTATAGGCCTTCGACCACGGACTCCACGTGGGGTCGGGCGTCGCGGTATTGCCCGAGCGCGTGAAGACCTCGACTTCGCCCGGCCGCGAGGCCGCGCGCCAGCGGATCACACCCCACGTCGCCACGGTGCCGGCGTCGCGGACGTCGGAGTCGTACGTGCCCGTTGGGGCGCGCGTCGCCGCGATCGCAAACATCTTCCCCGGGTTGCTGGTGGCGGCGACGATGCGGCCGGAGCCGTCGCGGACGAGAGCGGTCACCTGGCGGGCAGGGGCACGCGCGAGCAGGGTGGCGCGCGCGGGATCGCCCGAAAGACGGAAGATCTTGCCTTCCTTGCCCGTGCCGACGAGCAGCGAACCGTCGGTGTCGATCAGCAGATCGAAGGGCCAGTCCTCCGACGCTTCCCACGGCGTGTCCCATAGCCCATCCGGGCGAATGCGGTAGATCGCCCCCTTCGCGGTGTGTGCGCGCGCGCTCGCGGACGGCCCGCCCGGCGACAGGCCGGAGCTGGCGTCGACCACGGTAATCGCCGTGATTTCAGCGGAGACGTTGGGAACCGGCGCGCGGGAGGGCTCCGCGCCGGCGGCGACGGTCGAGATGGCGGGAGCGCCGCGATCCTCGCCCCCGGGCGTGCCGCTGAACGCGGCCGCGTAGATCGTTCCGTCGGCGGCGACCTTCAGCGCGTGGATCTCCTTGAACGGCGAATCGAGGAGTACGAACGCCTTGGCGCCCCGGTCGATCCGGAACACCCGCCCGGGGGACTCGGTCCCGGCGAGCAGGTTGCCGCTCTTGTCGAACGCGAGCGACACGACGTTGGTGGTGCTGGTCTTATAAAAGACCGAGCCCTTGCCGTCCGGCGTGATGCGGTAGATGTTGCCCTTCTCGCCCGTGGCCGCGAAAACCGCGCCGTCGGGCGCTACAGCGAGGGCCCAGATGTACTTGTCGTCCGGATCGAAGAAGGTCCTGGACGTGCCGTCCGCCGCGACCTGGTAGATCTTGCCGTCCGGGGAGGTGGCGACGTAGAGGCCGCCGTTCGGCGCCGACGCGAGCGCGTGGACTTCCATCTCCGGCGCGTCGAAGAAGGTCGACGTCTTGCCGTCGCGCGCGATGCGGAGGACGAGGCCTTCATTGCCGGTGCCGGCCCAGAGCGCGCCGTCGCTGCCGGCAAGCACCGTCCAGACGAAGGGGGCGGACGTTTCCGCGATCTGGGTGACCGCGGGTCCCAGGAGGACCCGGCCGTCGCTGTCAATGGAGAGGTCCTCGACGTCCCCCTTCAGGAAATCCAGCTGGGTGGAGACGGTCCAGAACGTGGGGGTCGAGGCCAGGAGCACCGTCGACGCGGCAAGCGCCGCCATCACCGCCACACCGATTCGTTTGAGCATGCAGCCTTATTGGCGGCCGGGATGGCCGTCGAGATCGATCGTCAGCACGCGCGTGCCGCTGATGGCGGAGTTCATCGAGATCTCCCATTCGCCGAGCGCGGCGCTTCTGATCGGCGCGAAGTTGCCGCCGCTGCGATCCCCCTCGAGCACCGCGAGCACCGAGGGGGGCAGGGACGTGAGCGCCTCGCCGTTCACGACGGCGCCCGGCGTGCCGGTGAGCAGCCGGACGTAGACGCGGTTGTTGCGATGCGACTGGTTCAGCACCTTGATCATCTGCGCGACGCTCTGGGGCTGGAGGCTGCGGCGCAGCTCGCGCTGCTCGATCTGGTTCAACTGCTTGCCGTCGGTGACCATCACGGTCAGCTGCCCGGACGCGTTGGCCGGGATTTCAATCGGGATGGTCGAGATGGTTTCCGCGCCGCGATAGCTGCGCGTGAGGACCTTCAGCGGCACGGTGCGGCCGGCGCGCGGGTGCACCTCGTCGAGCCAGACGCGCTCGATCGTGGCGGCGCGCGATTCTTCCGAGGTCGAGATGGCGAGCTCGACCCCCTTGACGGTCACCGGCTCGAGGTCGTTGGCGAGGAGCATCGTGATCGGGCCGGCCACGTACGCCGCCGCCGAGGGGATCGTGTTGTCGCCGGTAAAGATGTCCTCGTACTCCAGGTCCGCGTGGTGCTCGAACGTCGCCTGGCCCTTGACGGTGAACGTGACCGCGCCGAACTGCCGCTCGTAGTTGCCGAGCGTGTTGAACAGCGCGACGTAGGTGAGGAGCGGCGTGAACAGCTGATCGTTCACGACGGTGTAGTGAAAAGTCCGCTTCGGCGCGCGGCCGGAGTCGAGCGTGATCGTGACGGGAATGACGGCGGGGCCCTTGCCGAGCGTGCCCGCGATCGCCGTCGCGCGATCCTGCTGCATCGTCCCGATCACGTCCCCCATCGTGGCGATCTTGAACGACGACATCAGGCTCGGCAGCGTCGCGTACACGTACGCACGCGTCATCGGGAACGCGGTCGGCCCGAAGTTGAAGAAGGGATGGCCGAACGCGTAGATGCGCTTGCCGTCCACGTGCGTCACCGTGCCGGTCGCCCCCATTTCGCCGTCGCCCCCCATGAGCGAGACGCCGATGGGGTCGCCGGGACGCAGCGGCCCGGACGCGGGCGGTACGTCGCCGGCCGATCCGCCCGAGAGGACCGGCGTGAATCCGGCTTCACGGAACATGGACGACAGAAGATCCGAGGTCGCCGGGTCCATCCCGCTCATGACGAGCGGTGTCGCGATCGGGCGGAGCAGCGCACCCATCTGCGAGCCTGCCGAAGGCGAGAGGCCGAACGACTGCACGTCCGCCGGGCGATCCGCGAACATGGCCACGCGCGCGTAGGTGGCGCGGATGGCGGCGGCGAGATGCTCCGGCGTGACGGGCAGGTCGAGCCGCGCCTGCGCGGACCCCGCGCGGCGCGCGCCGGTGTCTGAGGTCGCATCGATCATTTCCTGGATCGGCGTAATGCCGGCGATGGGCTCCTTCGGAAACGCACCGATGGAGTAGGACACCGCGCCGATGAGGCGCCCGTCGATGTAGACCGGGCTGCCGCTCATGCCCGCGATGACGCCGGTTTCCGCCAGCGGGCCGCCTTCGAGCCTCGCGAGGATCAGGTTGCGCTGGGGGGCCTGGACGTTCTTCAGCACGCCGAGAATGTGGACCGTGAAGTCCTTGAGGTCGGACCCCTCGAAGACCGTCCGGCCGACGCCGACCATGCCCGGCTTGATTTCATCGATCGGCATCAGGCTGGTGGACGCGGGGACCCGAACCCAGCCGAACGCCGCGAGCGCGACGGTAAGGAGAAAAACCCGGATCTTCATGGTGTGTAAACCTTTATAGCATGATTTAGACGCCGCCCAGGCGATCCTGGTTCTACTTGTGTTAGGCTTCACGAATCGTGTTGAGCCAGACCCTCCTCGCCTCCGGCCGTGCGACGTTCGCGTCGTATTGGTGGTGGTACGCGTCCAGTGGGGGGGCGAAGCGCTAAGGCACGTCGGCAGATAGCGATTTTTCCGAGAGCCCCCTCAATCCACCGCGGTTGAGGGGGCTCTCTTTTTTGGGGTCTTCGTTTTCGGGGTTGTAGCCACGACTCAGATCTGCGTGACGGTCATCGGGAAGGACACGAACGCGATTCGACACGCGCGGAGCGCCGCTGAAGTCGACGCCGACCTGGTGGAGCTGCGCCTGGACTCGATGACGCGGCCGGACGTGGCGGCGGCGCTCGCGGGCCGGAAGAAGCCGGCGATCGTGACGTGCCGTCCTCTACGCGAGGGGGGCTTGTTCGACGGCGCGGAGGAAGATCGCCTGCGGATCCTCGAGCAGGCGCAGGCGCTCGGCGCCGAGTTCGTGGATGTCGAGTGGGACGTGCGCGTCGAGCCGTTCCTCGAGCCGCGCGGCGGACGCGGGGTCATCGTGTCGAAGCACGTGTTCGACGGGACGCCGTCGAACATTCCGGAGCTGATGCAGGACCTGCGACGGGCTGGCGGGGAAGTCGCGAAGCTGGCGGTGATGATCGACCGCGCGTCCGACGTGGTCCCGCTGCTCGCCAGCGCGCGCCCGGACGGCGCGTCGGTGTTGATCGGCATGGGCGGCGCGGGGCTCGCGACCCGGATCCTGGCGGCCCGTTTCGGATCCCGCTGGACGTACGCGGGTGACGGCGTGGCGCCGGGCCAGCTGACGGTGGGGCGCCTGCTGCAGGAGTTCCGCTTCCGGCGCATCCGGCCCGACGCGGCGATTTACGCGCTGCTCGGGCGGCCGGTTGTGAACTCGTTGTCTCCCGCGATGCACAACGCGGGATTCGCGGCGCTGGGGTTGAACGCCGCCTACGTGCCGGTCGAGGCGAGGGACGTCGAGGACTTCCGCGCCTTCGCGGACGCGCTGGGCGTCCGCGGCGCGAGCGTGACGAGTCCGTTCAAGCGCGACGTCATGCGGCTCCTCGACGAGGTCTCACCGGCCGCGGAAGCCGCCGGCGCCGTGAATACGCTCGCGATGAGAGACGGCCGCTGGATCGGCACCAACACCGACGCGGACGGGTTCCTCGAACCGCTGCGGAAGCGCGTGCCCGCGCTCGCGGGTGTGCGCGCGGTCATTCTCGGCGCGGGAGGCGCCGCGCGCGCGGTCGGCCTGGCGCTCGCTCGTGAAGGCGCGCACGTGGCGATTGCCGCGCGCCGGCCGGAGGCGGCGCGCACGGTCGCGCGCGCAATCGGCGCGACGGTGGGGGACTGGCCCCCGGCGCGAGACTCGTGGGACGTGCTGGTCAACGCGACCCCCGTCGGCGGCAGCACCGAACCGGGCACGCCGTTCGCGGGCCCCTTTGGCGGACGCCTGGTGTACGACCTGGTCTACGACCCCGACCCGACGCCGCTGATGCGCGCGGCGGCCGAGGCCGGGTGCCCGGCGATCGGCGGCCTGGAGATGCTCGTCGCGCAAGCGGAGCGGCAGTTCGACATCTGGACCGGTCAACGGCCGCCGGCAGGTCTTTTTGCACAGGCGGCCCAGCAAACCCGTAGTGTCCGGCTTCAGCCGGACTCAGAGACTTATGAAACAGACGACGTTTGACGAGTTCGTGGAGTTGGCGCGGCGCGGCACGTTCGTGCCGGTCGTGAAGGAAATCATGGCGGACCTGCTGACGCCGGTCTCCGCCTTCCTCAAGATTGCCGAGCATTCGGACTACGCCTTCCTGTTCGAGAGCGTGGAAGGGGGCGAGCAGGTCGCGCGCTATTCCTTTCTCGGGAAGGACCCGTTCCTGGTGCTGCGGTCGCACCAGGGCAAGACCGTGATCGATCGATCCGGTGTCACGACCGAGACGGACGAGCCCTTCGTGCCGGCCCTCCGGCGCCTCATGGCGGAGTTCCGCGCTCCCTACGTGCCGGACCTGCCGCGTTTCACGGGCGGGGCTGTCGGCTTCATCGGCTACGACGCGTCGGTCGGCTTCGAGCCGGCGCTGGCCGATGCGTGGGCCAATGCCGCGTGGGTCCCGAAACCAGCCGACCGGCCGGAGGCCGGAGATATCGAGGACGAAGCCGGCTTCATGCTGTTCGATACCGTCCTGGCCTTCGACCACGTCAAGCACCGGATCCTGATCATCGCGAACGCGCGCATCACGCCAGACGAGGATCTGGCCGCGCTCTACCAGTTCGCCTGCGCCAAGATCCAGTTCCTCGAGCGCGAGCTGGAGCGCGGTCTCTCGCAGACGCGGCCTGGCGGGCGGAAGGCGCCCACGCTCAGTTCGAACGTCACGCGCGAGACGTTCGAAGCCGGGGTGCGGACCATCAAGGAACGGATCGCGGCGGGGGATATCTACCAGGCGGTCCTGTCGCAGCGGTTCGAGGCGAACGTCGAGGCGGAGCCGCTGACGGTCTATCGGGCGCTGCGCCACGTGAACCCGTCGCCGTACATGTATTTCATCCGGATGGGGAAGTTCGCGATCGTCGGCTCCTCGCCAGAAATGTTGGTACGAGTCGAGGGGCAGCACGTCGAGACCCATCCGATCGCGGGAACGCGGCCGCGCGGCAAGACGAACGAAGAAGACCTCCGCCTGGCCGACGAGCTCAAGCGGAACGAAAAAGAGCGCGCCGAGCACGTCATGCTCGTCGATCTCGGAAGGAACGACCTGGGGCGGGTCTGCGAGTACGGCAGCGTGAAGGTGCCGCAGTACATGGGCATCGAGCGCTACTCGCACGTGATGCACCTGGTGTCGACCGTCGAGGGACGGCTGGCGGACGCCCACGATCACCTCGACGCGCTCGTCTCGTGTTTCCCCGCCGGCACGGTCTCGGGCGCGCCGAAGATCCGCGCGATGCAGATCCTCGCGGAGCTCGAGCCCACGCGCCGAGACCTCTACGCGGGCGCGGTCGGCTACATCGACTTCGCCGGCAACCTGGATTTCTGTATCGCGATCCGCACCATCACGCTGCGTGACGGCGTCGCGCGCGTGCAAGCGGGCGCCGGGATCGTGGCCGACTCGAACCCCGCGGCCGAGTACGAAGAAACCAAGGACAAGGCGCGCGCGCTGATCCAGGCGATCGAGATGGCGGAGACAGAATTATGACTCGGTCCCTGCTCGCTCAGTCGCTCGTCCGGGGTCCCTGGTCCAGAGTCTCTGGTCGTGGGTTTCTGGTTCCGATGACGCCAGGACTGAGCACGGCAAGGTGCCAGGACGCGGGGACCGAGGACCCAGGGACCAAGGGACCAGGGACTGATTAATGAGAGTTCTCCTTTTGGACAACTACGACTCGTTCACCTACAACCTCGCGCAGTACATCGGGGAGCTGGGGCATGCGCCGGTCGTGCACCGCAACGACCAGATCTCGCTCGGGGAGGTCGAGGCGATGCGTCCCGATCGGATCGTGATTTCGCCGGGGCCCGGCCGCCCGGAGGATGCGGGGATCACCGTGGAGGTCATCCGTCAGCTCGGGAAGCGCATCCCCGTGTTCGGCGTCTGTCTCGGGCACCAGGGGATCGGCCACGCCTTCGGAGGAGCGGTGGTGCGCGCGCCGGTGCTGATGCACGGGAAGGTGTCGAGCATCCAGCACGACGGCCGCGGCGTCTTCGCGGGCGTGTCCCAGCCGTTCGTCGCAGGGCGCTACCACTCGCTGATGGTGTCGGACCCGCCGCCGGACGCGCTGGAGATCAGCGCGAGAACCGACGATGGGATCATCATGGGCCTGAGGCATCGCGAGTGGCCCGTCCACGGGGTCCAGTTTCATCCCGAGTCCGTGCTGACCGGCGAGGGACGGAAAATCCTGCGCAATTTCCTGGAGCTCGCATGTTCCCCGGATTGATCGACAAGCTGCAGCATCGGGTGGACCTCACGGTCGAGGAAGCCTCCGGCGCCATGGAGACGATCATGGACGGCGGCGCGCAGCCGTCGCAGATCGCGGGCTTCCTCGTGGGCCTCGCCATGAAGGGGGAGCGCCCGGACGAAATCGTGGGCCTCGCGCGGACGATGCGGGGACGGGCGACGAAGTTGAGCCGGTCGTTCGCTCCGGTGTTCGACACCTGCGGCACCGGCGGGGACGGCGCTCACACGTTCAACGTCTCGACCGTCGCCGCACTCGTGCTGGCCGCCTCCGGCGTGCGGGTTGCGAAGCACGGCAACCGCAGCGCCTCGAGCCGGTGCGGCAGCGCGGATCTGCTGGAAGAGCTCGGCGTGAACGTCACCGCGCCGCCGCCGATCGTCGAGCGCTGTCTCGACGAGGTGGGGATCGCCTTCCTGTTCGCGCAGATCTTTCATCCGTCGATGCGCCACGCGGCGCAGACACGAAAGGAGCTCGGCGTCAGGACCGCGTTCAACCTGCTCGGTCCGCTCACCAATCCGGCCGGGGCGTCCCGGCAACTCGTCGGGGTGCCCCGGCCCGAGCTCACCGAGCTCGTCGCCCGGTCGCTTGCGCACCTCGGCGCGGAGCGGGCGTGGGTCGTGCACGGCGCCGACGGTCTCGACGAGATCTCGACGACCGGATACACGAAGGTCTCGGAGTGCCGCGACGGCGCGGTCAATACGTTCTATCTGCATCCCGCGGACGTCGGCCTCGCCAAGTCCGGCCCAGAAACGCTGCGCGGCGGCGACGCGGCCGACAACGCCGCGATCGCGCGGTCGATTCTCGCCGGCCAGCCGGGCCCGCGGCGCGACATCACGCTGCTCAACGCCGGCGCATCGCTTCTCATCGCGGGCACGGTCGCAACGATTCCCGAGGGACTCGCGCTGGCGGCTGACGCCATCGACAGCGGACGCGCGGCCGCCGTCCTCCAGAAGCTCGTGACCGTGTCGCAGGACGGACAGCCTCCGTCACGACTACGGGGGCCCGCCGAAGCCTCGCGCGAAGGCGGAAGGGGGTCGGCGTGACGAACGCGCCCGCGGAGTCGCCGGATCTGCTCGCGACCATCGTCGCGGCCGCGCGGCGCATCGTCGAGGTCCGCAAACACGCTGTCACCGAGTCCGCGCTGGAGGCAGCCGCGGCCAAGCGCAGGCCGAACGGCGCGGCATTCGTCCGCGGGCTGCGAAGCGGCCCGTCTCCGCGCGTGATCGCCGAATGCAAGCGCCGGTCACCCTCGCGGGGCATCCTGCGTGAGGACTATCGTCCGGCGGATCATGCGAAGGCCTACGCGGACGCCGGCGCGGCAGCCATCTCCGTCGTCACGGAGCCGACATTCTTCGACGGGTCGCTTGCGGACCTGGAGGCCGCCCGGGCGGCGGTCAACGCGCCGCTCCTCCGGAAGGACTTCATCGTCGAGCGGTACCAGATCCTGGAGGCGGTCGCCTCAGGCGCGGACGCGATCCTGCTGATCGTCGGCGCGCTGACGCCGGCCGCGCTGAAGGCGCTGCTGGCGGACGCCGAGGCGGCGTGTGTCGCGGCGCTCGTCGAAGTCCACGACGCGGGCGAGTTGCGCGTGGCGGCGGACGCCGGCGCCGAGGTGATCGGTGTCAATAGCCGGAACCTGAGGACGCTGGGGGTTGAGCCGCGCCTGCACGATCGACTCGCGGCGCTGATGCCGAAGGGGGCCGTCGCCGTCGCGGAGAGCGGCCTGCGCGAGCCCGCTGACCTCCTCCGACTCGAGCGCGCCGGGTACCACGCCTTCCTGGTGGGGGAGCGGCTGATGGCCCAGCCGGACCCCGGAGCCGCGCTTCGAGCGCTTCGTGGAGCGCAGGCATGATCCGCGTGAAGATCTGCGGCGTCACAACGATAGAGGATGCGCTCCTGGCCGCGGAGCTCGGGGCGTCCGCGATCGGGCTCGTGTTCTGGCCGGGAAGCCCGCGTGTTGTCGCGCGCGAGCAGGCGCAGGCGATTGTCGCCGCGCTGCCGCCGTTCGTCAGCGCCGTGGGCGTGTTCGTCGATCAGCAGGACGAGGCCGCGCAGATCGCGCGCGAGACCGGGCTGACCGTTGTGCAGTTTCACGGCGACGAGCCGCCGGGCAGCTATCGCGCGTTTCCGGTTCGGGTCATCAAAGCCATCACGGTCCGCGACGCGTCCGCGCGCGAGGAGGCGGCAATGGTCCCCGCGGGCGCGACCGTGCTCCTCGACGCCCACGATCGCGTGACGCGCGGCGGAACGGGCCGGACCATCGACTGGTCGATCGCGTCCATGATCGCGCGCGAACGGCGGGTCATTCTCTCGGGCGGATTGAACGCCGCGAACGTGGCGGACGCGGTGGAGGCGGTCCAGCCCTACGCCATTGACGTGTCGTCGGGTGTCGAGTCGGCCCCCGGCAGAAAGGATCCCGTGAAGCTGCGCGCGCTCTTTGCCGCGCTCCGGGCCGCGGACTGCGCGGATCACGCGGAATTAGACATATGAGACACGAACTCCATGGGCCTGTCTTTGGTTCGCGCGATCCCGATGCGCGCGGGTACTACGGGCCGTACGGCGGGCGCTTCGTGCCCGAAACGCTCGTGGCGCCGATCGAAGCGCTGACGGCGGCCTATTTCAAGGTCCGCGACGAGGAGAGCTTCCGAACCGAGCTTGGACAACTGCTGCGCGACTACGTCGGGCGCCCCACGCCGCTTTACGAAGCGCGGCGGCTCACGGCCTCCGTCGGCGGCGCACGCATCGTCCTCAAGCGCGAGGACCTGGCGCATACCGGCGCGCATAAGATCAACAACGCGCTCGGTCAGGCCCTGCTCGCCGTCCGCATGGGCAAGCGCCGCATCGTCGCGGAAACGGGCGCCGGGCAGCACGGCGTCGCGACCGCGACCGTGTGCGCGCTCCTGGGCCTCGACTGCCATGTCTACATGGGCTCGGACGACATGGCGCGCCAGTCGCTCAACGTGTTCCGCATGCGGCTCCTGGGCGCCGAAGTCGTGGAGGTGACGGCAGGCTCGCGCACGCTGAAGGACGCGATCAACGAGGCGATGCGCGACTGGGTGACGAACGTCACCGAGACGTACTACCTGCTGGGATCGGTGCTCGGTCCGCATCCGTATCCGCTGATGGTGCGCGAGTTCCAGTCGGTCATCGGCCGCGAGGCGCGCGCCCAGTGCCTCGCGCAGTTCGACCGCCTGCCCGAGGCCGTCGTGGCGTGCGTCGGCGGCGGCAGTAACGCCATGGGGATCTTCGACGCGTTCATCGAGGACAGGAAGACACGGCTCGTCGGCGTCGAGGCGGCCGGCCGCGGCATCACGCCGGGGCAGCATGCCG
>DAIUEK010000001.1:15973-18482 GCA_036845165.1 Vicinamibacterales bacterium
GGATACACTCTACGGCGCGCCGCGCGGTTTGCGGGCGGGAGCGCCGGCGTCCTGCAGGGGACCCGCAGCTTCGTGCTGCAGGACGCGGACGGCAACGTCGAGCTGACGCACTCGATCTCGGCGGGTCTCGACTACGCGGCGGTCGGCCCCGAGCACGCCTGGCTGCGTGAGAGCGGCCGGGCGGAATACACGTGGATAGACGACGCGGCGGCCCTCGCGGCGTTCCAGCGGCTGGGGCGCGAAGAAGGGATTCTGCCGGCGCTCGAATCCTCACACGCCATCGCGCACGCGTGCCGCCTGGCGCCGACGATGGCGAAGGACGCGATCCTGCTCGTGAACCTGTCGGGCCGCGGCGACAAGGACGTGCTCAGCGTCCAGGCCGCGCTCGATGGAGGACGCTGATGTCGCGCATTGCCGAGGTCTTCAGCCATCTCAAGAACGGTAAGCGTCCTGGCCTGGTGGCCTACGTGACCGCCGGGGACCCTGACCTGGCGCGCACCGCGGAGATCCTGGTCGCGCTCGCCGCGAACGGCGCGGACGTGATCGAGGTCGGGATTCCCTTCTCGGATCCGCTGGCGGACGGCCCCGTCATCCAGCGGGCGTCCGAACGCGCGCTCGCGAGCGGCACGACGCTACGCGGCGCGCTGCGCATGATCAAAGAGACCCGGTCGAAGATTGCGGCGCCGATCGTTCTGTTCACGTACGCGAATCCTGTCTTCCGGATGGGGGAGGGGGAGTTCGTGACGGCCGCGGCGGATGCCGGCGTCGACGGCGTGCTCGTCCTGGATCTGCCGATCGAGGAGGCCGGCCCGTTCCGCGGCCGGCTCGTCGGCGCGCAGCTTGACCCGATCTTCCTCCTGAGCCCGACGACCACGGACGAGCGGATCCGCGCCTCGGCCGCGATGGGGAGCGGGTTTCTCTACGTCATCTCCCGGCTTGGCGTGACCGGGGCCCGGGACCAAGTGGCGACCGACGCCGAACCGCTCGTGAAGCGCATTCGCGCGCAATCCGATCTGCCGCTCGCGCTCGGCTTCGGGATCTCGACGCCGGCGCAGGTGGCGGAAGTCGGGCGGTGGGCGGACGCGGCGGTCGTCGGGAGCGCGCTGGTGAACGTCATCGCGGAACACGGGTCCGCGCCCGACGTCGCGGGTCGCGCGGGCGAGTACGTACGATGGCTGAAAGGACAGGCATGAAGGCTGACTTCGAGGACCTGCGGCACCGGATCGACCTGCTGGACGAGTCCCTCGTCAAACTGCTCAATGCGCGTGCCGCCTGCGCGCTGGAAATCGGCCGCCTGAAGCGCGAGATGGGCGTCGCGATTTACCAGCCCGAACGCGAAGCCGAGGTGCTCACGAACGTGCAGGGATTGAACAAGGGACCGCTCGACCAGCCGGCGATCAAGCGCCTGTTCGAACGGATCATCGACGAAGCCCGGCATTTGGAACGGATCGCCGACGAAGTACAATTGAAGAAGGAAGAGAACTGACATGGTCGTTGTGATGCGGGAACGGGCGAGCGACGCGCAGGTGCAGAGCGTCATCGCGAAACTGACGGAAATGGGCTTCGACGTGCATCGATCGAGCGGGGCGCTCCGTACCGTGCTCGGCGCGGTCGGCGGGTCGCGCCAGTTCGACACGGCGCTGCTCGAAGTCCTGGACGGCGTCCAGGAAGTGCACCGGATCACCGAGCCGTACAAGCTTGCGAGCCGCTCGTTCAAGACCGAGAACACCGTGATCACGATCGGCGACGTTCGGATCGGCGGCGACGAGGTCATCGTGATGGCCGGGCCCTGCTCGGCCGAGAGCGAAGAGCAGGTCGAGGCCGCCGCGGCGGCGGTGAAGCGGGCCGGCGCGAAGATCCTGCGCGGCGGCGCGTTCAAGCCGCGCAGCAGCCCGTACAGCTTCCAGGGGCTCGGCGAGGAAGGGCTGCGGCTCCTCAAGTCCGCGGCGGACCGCCACAACCTCAAGCTCGTGTCCGAGGTCATGGACATCAGCCAGCTCGAATTGATGGAGCGCTATGCCGACATCCTCCAGGTCGGCGCGCGCAACATGCAGAACTTCACGCTGCTGCGCGAGCTGGGGCATTCGACGGTGCCCGTCATGCTCAAGCGCGGCATTTCCGCGACGATCGAAGAGTGGCTGCTGTCGGCGGAATACATCCTGTCGGGCGGCAACATGAACGTGATGCTGTGCGAGCGCGGCATCCGCACGTTCGAGAGCTACACGCGCAACACGCTCGACATCTCGGCGATCCCCGTCGTCCAGCAGCTCAGCCACCTGCCGGTCCTGGTTGACCCGAGCCACGGGACGGGGAAGCGCGACAAGGTGGCGCCGATGGCGCGCGCCGCCGTGGCCGCGGGGTGCGACGGGCTCATCATCGAAGTGCACTGCGATCCCGACCATGCCCTCAGCGACGGCGCGCAGTCGATGTTCCCGGCGCAGTTCGATCGCCTGATGGCCGAGCTCCGGATCATCGCGCCCGCGATCGGGCGCAGCATCTGCCTGGAGCC
>DAIUEK010000001.1:18582-19786 GCA_036845165.1 Vicinamibacterales bacterium
TCGCGCAGGCGCGCGCGGACCTGTTCGACGGCCGGCCCTGGATCCTGACGCCCCCGGCGAACCATTCGCCGGAATCCCTGGCGCGCCTCGAGCAGTTCGTCGAGGGGCTGGGCGCCGTGCCGCACATCATGACGCCCGAGCTCCACGATCGGTTCGTCGGGGCCGTCAGCCACCTGCCTCAGCTCACCGCCAGCGCCCTCATGCACGTCGTCGGCAAGCTCGCGGGTGACGCCGGCCTCGAGCTCGCGGGGGCGGGCCTGCACGACACGACGCGACTGGCCACGAGTCCGCCCGACATCTGGCGCGACGTCGCGGCGACGAACGAGGATGTGCTGCGCGACGCGCTTGATACGCTCATCGCCACGCTCACCGAGCTGCGCGATTCGCTCGGCTCCGGGCAGGCGATCGATGAGGTGTTTACCTCGGCGTGTCGCTGGCGCGAGGCGCTCGAGCGCGCGAGAGGCGAAGAGAAATGAGCGACGCGGACACGTATGGGCCGGACCTGTCAGGTCCGGCGATCTGAAATGCCAAGACAAGCCGTCCGCACGTATCTCGAGATGCATGCCCCGTCTGACCTGGCGGGCGCGACGGCGCCGTTGCTCGATGCAGTCATCGAGCGGGTGGAACAGTGCCCGCCCGCGCTCTGGCGGCATCTTTACACCGAAGTCGGCCGCGAGTATCAGTGGGTCGATCGGCTGCCCTGGACCGACGACGACATCACGCGCTATCTCGCCGATCCGGCACTCGAGCTCTGGGTGCTGCGGGTGAAAGCCGAGCCGGCCGGCTATTTCGAGCTGCGTCGCCATGACGATGGCGCCGTCGAGGTCGCGTATTTCGGTCTGCTCCCGGCGTTCACCGACCAGGGGCTGGGGAAGTTCATGCTGACGAAGGCCGTCGAGCGCGCGTGGGCGCGCGGCGCGAACCGCGTCTGGCTGCACACCTCGTCGCTCGACCACTCGTCGGCGCTGTCGAACTACCTGGCGAGGGGCTTCAGCGTCTGGAAGCAGGAGACGTACGACGTCTAACGGAAGAAGCGCAGAGAGACAGCAGACAGATCGCAGAACGCAAACCTGTTCTCGCCAGGCAGCCCGACGGGCAATAATCGTATGAATGCCGGGCCCGCTGTGGACTCCCTCACCCGATCGCATCGCGCGCGCGAATCTGACCAGGTTCGGACAGGGAAGATCGTACGCGGAGCTCTACG
>DAIUEK010000002.1:0-10208 GCA_036845165.1 Vicinamibacterales bacterium
GCCCTGGTCGTCCTGCTGATCCTCGGGATCGCGGGCTCGTTCGCCGCGGAACTGTGGTTCTCACGTCCCGACATGGTCGGCGTGATCAAGGGGCTCGTGCCGAGCGCCGCGATCGTGCGCGATCCCGCGATGCTCTACATCGCGATCGGCATCCTTGGCGCGACGGTGATGCCCCACAATCTGTGACGCGGATCGCACCGTGATCGAGCACGTCCAGGAGCTGGCCAGGCTGACGGGGGCGGCGTTGCTGCTGGTCCATGTCGCCGACGGCTGGGTCGCGCGGAACTACAACGAGCTGGACCTTCGGGAATCAGAGGAGATCAAGGAGGACCGCGCGTACCTGAAGCGGATTCAGCAGGAGCTCACCGAGCGCGGCTTCACCACACGCACGCATCTCGCGATGGGCGATCCCGCGACCGAGCTCGTGCGCGTCGCCGAGGCCGAGCACGTCGATCTCATCGCGATGTCCACCCACGGACACCGGCTGCTGAACGACATCCTCAGGGGGAGTACGGCGGATCGCGTCCGCCACAAGGTCGCCGTGCCGGTCTTGATGATCAAGGCCCGCTGAGCCCGCCCGTAGCGTACAATGGGTGCTTCTCCACAGTACGGATCCATGACGACGCACGGCCGCAACCGGCGCACATTGTTGGCATTCTGGGCCGTATTCGCGGCGATCGCGTGCGGCCAGATGGTCCTCCACGCGCAGCAGCCGGCGCCCGCGGCCGCCGGCGTCACGGGTCTTCGCGTCACGGTGATCGACGGGCAGCAGTATCCGGTGCCCGGCGCCTCCTGCGTCCTGATCGCGCCGTCCCGTGAGGCGGTCGCCTCAGCCGTCACGGACGACCACGGCGTGGTGCTTTTTGAGACGGTCGGCCCGGGGCCCTACACCGTGCGCGTCGAGCTCGACGGGTTCAATCCGTTCATCCGCGCCGATCTGCGCGTGCCGGCGGGGACCGTGGTCGACGTCGGCGCCGAGCTCGTCCCCGCAGCCGTGGCGCAAAACGTCGTCGTCACCGGGCTCGGACGATTCGATACCAGCGTCGCGGCCGGCTCCGCCGTCCCGACGGGCTCGATCAGCCGTCGCGTGCTCCAGCGGCTGCCGCTCGCCACCGCGTCCGTCGAGGAAGCGCTCCCGCTCGTGCCGGGCGTCCTGCGCTCGGCCACGGGAGAGCTCAGTTTCAACGGAAACGGGGAGCAGCAGAGCGGCCTGCGGGTCAACGACATGAATGCCGTCGACCCGGCCACGGGCGGATTTCGGCTCAGCCTGCCGCTGGATGCCGTCGAAGCGGTGCAGGTCTTTCTCCATCCGTATATCGCGGAGTACGGGCAGTTCACCGGCGGCCTGACGCGCGTGGACACCCGCGGCGGCGGCGAGCAGTGGCACTTCGAGCTCAACGACTTCCTGCCGGACCTTCGATTCGTGCGGGGGAAAGTGGTTGGGATCGCGGAAGACTCGCCGCACCTGAACCTGAGCGGCCCGCTCTTCTCGAAGCGCCTCTTCCTCTCGCAGTCCGCCTCGTACACCATCGCCAAGCGTCCCGTGCGCGGTCTGGAGTTTCCGAACAACGAGACACGGAAGGAGGGCCAGAGCTATTTCACGCAGCTCGACTTCAGCCTGCATCCCGGCCATGCGCAGACGGTCACCGTCGGCTACTCTCCGGAGCAGCGTGATTTCGTGGGCCTCGACGTCTTCCGGCCGCAGCCGACGACGCCGAGCACCAGCCAGCGGGACCTGGTCCTGACGGTGCGCGACAACTCGCAGGTCCTGGGCGGGTTCCTCACGTCCGCGGTGTCACTGAGCCGCTTCGACACGCGCGTCTGGAGCCAGGGGCCGGAGGAGCTGACGCTCACGCCGACGGTCGAGGCGGGGAACTATTTCGCCACACAGGAGCGCCGCTCGAGCCGCGTCGAAGCCTTCGCGGTCTACGCGCTCCCCACGAAGCACTGGCTGACCGGCTCGCACGATGTGAAGTTCGGCGTCGACCTGAACAACAACCGCAGCCGCCTGGATTACAGCGCGCGCCCGGTCAACATCGTCCGCGAGGACGGGACGCTGGCCTATCGGATCGAGTTCGATCCCGGACGCACCATCCTGGCGAGCAACCACGAGTATGTCGCGTTCGCGCAGGATCGCTGGACGGTGCGCGAGGGGCTGGCCCTCGATGTCGGCGTGCGGTTTGAGGACCAGCAGCTCGCCGACGCCACGCTCATCGCGCCGCGCGCCGGGTTCGCGTGGTCGCCGTTCGCGGACGGCCGCACGGTCGTGCGCGGTGGTGTCGGCGTGTTCTTCGACAAGGTGCCGCTGAACATCCGCAGTTTCGCGCGTTACCCGTGGCGCACCGTCACCCGCTTCGACACCGACGGGACGAGCGTGCTCGAACGGATCCGCTACCGCAACGTGCTCGTCGACGCCGTCGAAGCCACGACGTTCGATCCGCGGCTGGCGGCCGATCAGACCGAGTTCGTCCCCCACAACATGACATGGAACGTCCAGATGGATCGGACGATCGCCCCCTGGCTCGCCGTCCGCGCCAACGTCGTCAGCAGCCGCACCGACAATCTCTACGTCGTGAACCCGACGATTTCCCCCGCGGGGCGCAACGTCATCGTGTTGAGCTCCACGGGCGTGTCCACCTACCGCGCCCTCGAGGTCACCAGCCGCGTCGGGTCCACGACGCATCCGGTGAACGTGTCGTACACCCGCTCCCACGCGCGGGGCGATCTCAACGAGTTCTCGACGATCTTCGGCGACGTGGGGACGCCGGTCGTCCGGCCGAACGCGTTCTCGCAGCTGCCGACCGACGCGCCGAACCGGCTGCTCGCCTGGGGCTCGATCGCGCTGCCACGCCGCGTGACGCTGGCCCCGGTGTTCGAGATCCGGACCGGGTTTCCCTATGCGGTGCGGGATGCCGAGCAGAACTTCGTGGGCGTCCGCAACAGCGACAGCACGCGCTTCCCGCGGTTCATCGCGCTCGATCTGGAAGCCGCGAAGGAGCTGCAGGTCACCGGCAAGTACTCCGTCCGCCTGTCGCTGCGCGGATTCAACCTGACGAACCACTTCAATCCGCGCGACGTGCACGCCAACCTCGCCGACCCGGCCTTCGGCGGGTTCCTGGCGTCGTACCGGCGCTACTTCGTCGGCGGCTTCGATATCGTGTTCTGAGGCCGGTTGTCGAAGGGTTCGTCGTGACCGGGCACGACGAGCCCGTCGAAGGCGAGGATGCGGGCCTGCGACCGGTGATACAACACCGTGGACCACGGGGGCATCCTCGGCGCCTCGTAGACCGCCTCATCACGCAGCAGCAGCGCGTCACCGCAGACGAGCACGGGGCGGTCGCCGGTTTCGATGACGAACGAGACGTGGTCCGGGCTGTGCCCCGGTGTCTCGAGCAGCGTGATGCCCGGGGGCAGGGTCGTCTCCTCGAGCCACGCGACCTGTTCGAGCGAGCCCCAGCGGGACTCGTCCCACAGCATTTTCTCGATTCCGACCACCTTCCGAATAAACTTGGGGGTACCGCCGCTGGTGGCGATCTCGGGGTAGAAGGGGGCCACGTCAGCCGGGCCCGGCTGGTCCACCGCCGAGAGGGCGGCATGGAAGGCGCGGGTCCACTCCCGGTCGCGCGCCGAGCAGAAGATGCGTGCGCGCGGGAACAATGCATTGTTGTGGGAATGATCGACATGCGCGTGGGTGTTGAAGACGAGCGTCACGTCCTCGGGCGAGAGCCCGTCGGCCAGCAGCGCCGCGCGGAAGGAGGCGGCATGGTGCGCCATGCCCGTGTCGAAGATCGCGACGTCGGCGCCTCGCCGCGCGAGGATGCTGCTGGAACGCGTCGCGCCGCCCCGCATCAGCACGCTGACACGCCACGGCGCCGTCATGCGGGCGGCAGGTAAGGGATCATGCATCTCCGGCTGACCCTGCAAGGACGGATCCTGGTGCTGATCGTGAGCGCCATGGCCCTCATTCTGTTCCTGTCGGCCTACCTTCATCAACTGATTACGCGCTCGCTGGTGGAAGACAATCGCTACGACACCGCAATCGGCCGGACGGTGGCGATGGCGGCGCGCATCGGCGCGGACCAATTGTTGACGAGTCCGCAGGCCCTGCAGCGCGACCTCCAGATCGTCGCGAAAGCCCCGGGGGACTTCGAGCAGATTGACGTCTTCCAGCGGGCGGGCGAGGGGCTGCGGCTGGCGGCCTCCACGGCGCCCGCCGCCCCCCGGCTGCCCGCGCTCAACGACCAGACCGCCGACAACGAACTGCGCGAGATGGAGCACCCGTTGCCCGAAGTGGTGACGATGGAGATCCTGCGCGGCGGCGCCCGGTACTGGGTGATCTCGAGCGCCTTCAAAGGGCCGACGGGCACCGGGTACGTCACGGCCCTCGTCCGGAAGAACTCGTTCAGTCCCATCGTCGGCGTCACGCAGTTCCGGCACAACCTCGTGCTCGTCGGGTTGGTCGCCGTGTCGGCCGGGTTGTTTTACCTGATGTTCGAGTACTTCTTCCGGCGTCCTGCCCGGAACATCGTGAAGGCGCTGGCGCAGGCGCGGAGCGGGGACCTGTCGGCGCGGGCGGACGTGCGCCGCGACGACGAGCTGGGGGAGATCGCCAGCGGGTTCAACGTCATGATGGACGTGCTGAGCGCACGGGACCAGGAGCGCGAAGAGCTGCTGACCCGGATCGGGCGCTTCAACGACGAGCTCCGCGAGGAGGTGGCGCGCGCGACCGCGGAGATTCGCGCGGCGAACGGCGCCCTGCTGCAGTCGCAGCAGCGCCTCGGCCGGTCCGAGCGTCTCGCCGCCATGGGGCACGTCGCGGCGTCGCTCGCGCACGAGATCGGGACGCCGCTGAACTCCATCTCGGGGCACCTCGGCCTCCTCGCCCGGCGCCTGCCCGACGATGCGGACGCGCAGCGGCGCGTCGGGATCATCAGCCGGCAGCTCGGTTCCATCGTGGCCAGCGTCCGCGCGCTCCTGCAGCGCACGCACAAGCCGCGGCGGCCTCCAGACTCCGTGGATCTGAACGCGCTCATCGGCAACTGGCTCCGGCTGGTCAGCCCCATGCTCGACGCCCGCGGCATCGCCGTGAGCACGGCGCTCGCACCGCGGCTGGCGCCGGTCGTCGCCGATCCCGACAGCCTCCAGCAGGTGTTCCTGAACCTGGTGAACAACAGCGTCGACGCGATGCCGGCCGGCGGCCGGATCGCGATCACCACGCGCGCGCACGAGTCCGGGCGTTTCGTCGAGGTGACGATGGAGGACAGCGGCCCGGGGATCTCGACCCAGGCGCTTGGCCATCTGTTCGAGCCGATGTGGACGACCAAGCCGACGGGCAGCGGCTTCGGCCTCTCCATCGCGCGCGATATCCTGGCCGAGCACGGCGGCGCGATCGAGGTCGACCCGGCGGCGACCGGCGGCGCGCGGTTCCACCTCCGCGTGCCCCTGGCCGAGGTCACCCATGGAGCGTAAGCGCCCCCGCATCACGATCGTCGACGACGACCTGGTGACCTGTGAGCTGCTGTGCGAAGTGTTCAGCCAGGAAGGGTTCGCGGTGGCGTTCGCGCAGAGCGGTGAAGCGGCGCTGGACGCGATCGCGGCGGTTCGTCCCGACGTGATCGTCAGCGACATCAGGATGAAAGGGGGGATCGACGGGCTGGCGCTGCTCGACCGGCTGCGCCGGGACCATCCCTCGATTCCGGTCGTGCTCATCACCGCGTTCGGATCCATCGAGACGGCGATCCGCGCCGTCAAGGAAGGGGCGTTCGACTACATCAGCAAGCCGTTCGATCTCGGCGCGCTGGTCGACACGGTCAAGCGCGCCCTCGCGATCAAGCCGTCAGCCGCCGCGGCGGCCTCAGCGGAGGACGAGCCGGTCGATCCGTCGAGCCAGATCATCGGCCGCAGCCCCGCGATGCTGGAGGTGTACAAACTGGTGGCGCGCGTCGCCGACGCCAGCGCCGCCGTCCTCATCACCGGCGAGTCGGGGACGGGCAAGGAGCTCGTCGCGCGCGCGATTCACCGCAACAGTGTGCGGCACAAGGCGCCGTTTGTCGCCGTCAACTGCGGCGCCCTGACGGAGACGCTGCTCGAGTCCGAGCTGTTCGGGCACGTGCGCGGATCGTTCACGGGGGCGACCGCCAACCGGCGCGGTCTGTTCGAGCAGGCGGGAGACGGCACCGTCTTCCTTGACGAAGTCAGCGAGATGAGCCCCGCGCTGCAGGTCAAGCTGCTGCGCGTGCTGCAGGAGCGCGAAGTCGTCCCCGTCGGCGGGAGCGGCCCGACGAGCGTGCGCGCGCGCGTCATCGCGGCGAGCAACACGGATCTGGCCCGGCTGGCGCGCGCGGGGGGATTCCGCCGCGATCTCTGGTACCGCCTGAACGTGATCAACATCCACCTGCCGTCGCTGCACGAGCGGGTCGAAGACATTCCGCGGCTCGCCGCGCACTTCCTGCGGAAGTACACGCCGCCGGGATCTCCGACGCCGACGTTGAGCGACGGCGCCGCGCGCGTGCTGGCCGCCTGTCCCTGGCCCGGCAACGTCCGCGAGCTGGAGAACACCATCGAGCGGGCCGTCACGCTCAGCCGCGGCGGCGTCATCACCGAAGAGGACTTCCCGCCGCAGGTGCGGAATCCCAGCGCGCCGGGAGCGCAGGAGCCGATCCCCGTCGATCAGGCGGCCCTGTTCGCGGGCCTGCCGACGCTCGAGGAGATCGAGCGCCGGTATCTCGTGCAGGTGCTCCAGGCCGCCGGAGGCAATCGCAAGCAGGCGTCCGAGATCCTCGGGATCAATCGCCGCACGCTTTACCGGATGGCGGCGCGATTGGGCCTCGACCTCCTGGACATCTAAATGAGGCAATTTGCCCCACCCGTGTGCCTCGCATAGGACAGAAAGCCGCACATTTAGAACATTTCCCGCCGTTTCCCCCTGACATCACCCGACCAGGTCGGCACACAGGTTGCTCATACGTACTTGGAATCCGTGAAATTCATTGATGCCATCACGGTGGATGCAGGCGCGCGCGCGGCCGAGGGGTCGCTGTTTGTCGATGCCGGCGCGGACTACCTGAAGGACCACTTTCCCGGCGCCCCGATGCTCCCGGGGCTGCTGATGCTCGAGGCCTCGGTCCGGACCGCGGCCGCGTTGTGGGCCGCATGCGCGCCGCCGGTTGAGGGCGCCGTGCTGGAGCACGTGGAGCGTCTGCAGATGGTGCGCCGCGTCGTGCCCGGGGAGACGCTGCGCGTGCACGTGGAGCTCGCGCCCGATCCGGTGGGGCACCGGACGGCGTGTTTTACCGCACGAGGTGCGGTCGACGGAGAAACGGCGGTCCGCGCGAGGTTTCGCCTGCGCGCGGCGACGCAGGAGGTGACTAGGTGACTCAGGTGATTCAGGGGAACATGACCCGCGAGCAGATCGGTGACAGGGTCGCGGACGCGCTCGTGCAGGCGCTCGGCGCCAGCCGCAGCGACATCACGCCGGAGACCTCGCTGGCCGGCGATCTGGAGGCCGAATCGATCGACTTCCTCGACATCGTCTTCCGGCTGGAGAAGGAGTTCGGGATCGAGGTCGCCCGCGGCGAGCTGTTCCCGCAGGAGCTCCTGCGGGACGCCGCCATGGTGAGCAGCGGCCGGCTGACGGTCGAAGGCGTCGCCGCGCTGAAACAGCGCTTCGCGTTCACTGATCTGACGGCCCTTCAACCCGGTGCGAACGTGGACGATCTGATGAACGATCTGCTCACGGTGCGGCTCATCATCGACTTCGTCGAGAGCAAGCTGCGCGCCTCGGCCGCGGTCCCGCAGCGCTGACGCGCGACGCCGTGGATATGAGCGAGGACGAGAAGCCGCCGGTCGAGGCGCCGCCGCCGAGTCCGGAGGTGCGCGCGATTCTCGACGCCGCGGCGCCCTTTTTCTCGATCCTGAGCGCGCGGCGGAGCGTCCGCCACTTCGGGCCGGGGATGCCGCCGCGCGAGCTGATCGTGCGGGCGATCGAGGGGGCCACGTACGCGCCGTCCGGCATGAACAAGCAGCCGTGGCGTTTCGTGATCGTCGCGAACGACGCGGTCAAGGCCGAGATGGTCGCCCGCGTGAGCCGGGAGATCGAGACGATCCTCACCTTGCTGGCGGGCGATGAGTACGCGGACAAGGTCGCCGAGTACCTGCGCAACTACGCCACGCTCTTCCGCACGGCCCCTGTCGTCATCAACGTCCTGTACCGCGAGTACGGACAGGTGATTGCCAGCCTCCTCGACCGATCGAACCTGAAATACCCGGACAACCAGGAGGAAGCGGCGAACCCGGCGATGCAGAGCGTCTCGGCCGCCATCGAGAACCTGCAGCTCGGCGCGCAGGCCCTGGGGCTGGCGACGTGCTGGATGACCGCGCCGCTCTTTGCGCGGAAGCAGCTGCACGAGCTGCTGGAGGTCGAGTCGCCGTGGCAGCTCGCCGCGGTCATCCCGATCGGCTATGCCGCGACGACCACGAATCATGGTCCCCGGCGGCTGCGCCTCGATCGCGTCATGCGCTGGATCGAGTAACCGTGATCATGGGCACCGGCGTTGACGTCACTCCCATCGCGCGTGTGGCGCGCCTCATTACCGACCACTCTGCGCGGCTGGATCGGATTTTCACGGCGGGGGAGCGCGGGTTCTGCGAGGGCGCGCGCGGGCGCGCCCGAGATGCCCGCTACGCGGCCGCGTTTGCCGCGAAGGAAGCGGTCATGAAGGCGCTCGGCACGGGCTGGCGGTCCGACATCGAATGGTCGGACATCGACACGCGGACGCTCGAGCGGCACGGCGGGATCGCGCTGTCCGGCGGCATCCGCCGCGCGGCCGAACGGCTGGGTGTGGCGCGCGTCATCGTCAGTGCCGCGGCGACCGGCGAGAGCGCGGTGGCGACGGCGGTCGCGGAAGGGGCCCCGAAGTCCCCGAAAGCAATGCTGCGTAGAGCGGACCTGTCGATCGTGACGAGCGCGCTCCTGGGCGCCGTGGTCCTCGCGACGACCGCGATGACGGCCTCCTCCGACGGGCCGATCGCCTGGAGCGAGGTCGCCGCCAGTTACGCGGCCGTCCACGATTACACGGCCACCTACGAGAAGCGTGAACGGGCGATCGATCACGGCCACCTGCAGACGATCCGGCTGTCGTTCCGCAAGCCGCTCGACGTGCGGCTCGACTGGCTCGACGACAAGGGGACGGTCGACCAGACCGCCGTGTATCGCAAGGGGCAGAACGACGGGAAGCTCGTCGCGCGGCGCAGCGGCATTCTCGGATCGATGGTCGGCACCATCCGCCTCGATCCGCGCGACAAGCGCGCGCTCGAGGATTCGCGCCATCCCATTACGGAGGTCGGGCTCGGCCACATGATCGAACTGGTCGACACGGACCTGCGGGAGGGGCGCGTGAGGAGCCGTCCGGTCGCCGACGAGGCGGTCGATGGACACGCGGCGTACCGTTTCCAGCTCGACGCGCCGGCGGGGGTGCCGCTGTTCGGGATCGAAGGCGCGTCGCGCGCGAACGTCTGGGTCGATCACGCCCTGAAGCTGCCGGTCAAGGTCGAGATCCTGGACGCCGCGGGCGCGATGATCGAGCGGCATCACTTCAAGAATCTCCGTCTCAACGTCGGCCTCGCCGACGACCTGTTCACGCTGTAACGAGGATGTACACAAGACGCATTGTCGTGACGGGCCTTGGCGCCATGACGCCGGTCGGCAACGATGCCGCGACGTTCTGGCAGTCGCTCGTCGAGGCCCGCTCGGGCGTGCGGCCGATCGAGGGGCTCGCCGAGGCGGGGGCGCGCCCGTCGTACGCCGCGGAAGTGAAGGACCTGACGCCGGAAGGGGCGGGCCTGCCGCGCAAGCGCCTGAAGATGATGGGACGGCAGGCACAGCTGGCGTACGCCGCCGTCACGCAGGCCTGGAACGACGCCGCGCTCGGCGGCGACGAGGCGGTTGACCACCGCCGGCTGGGCATCATCCTCGGCGTCGGCATGCTCAACGCCGACGTGGACGAGCTCGGACGCGCGTTCCACGCCACGGCGGATGGATCGACCAACGGGTCGTTCGACGTCGTGGCGTTCGGACGCGTGGGCGCGCCACAGCTCTTTCCGCTCTGGCTGCTGCGCCACATCCCCAACCTCGCGGCCGCGCATGCGTCCATCTCGCTCGACGCGCAGGGGCCCTCCAACACGATCGCGACCGGCTGCGTGGCCGCCGC
>DAIUEK010000002.1:10308-18614 GCA_036845165.1 Vicinamibacterales bacterium
AACGATGCGCACGAGCTCCTGACGCCGCATCCGGAGGGGCGCGGACTGACCCGGGCCATGTCGCTGTGCTTCGAGCGGGCCGGGATGACGAAGGACGAGGTTGACGCGATATTCGCGCCGGCGCCGTCCGTGCCCGCGTTCGACCGTGCCATCGCCGCGTCGCTCGGCACAGTGTTCGGCACGGCAGGCGCTCCGCCGATCACGGCGACGCGCTCGCTGCTGGGCCATTCGCACGCCGCATCGTCCGCGCTCGACTCCATCGCGGCGATCAAGGCGCTCGAAACGTCCCGCCTGCCCGCGACGTTGAATCTCTGCCGCCCCATCGCGGATCTGCCGTTCGTGCACGGCGCATCCCGCAGCGGACCGCTCAGTACGGCGCTTGTGGGCGCTTATGGTTTTGGCGGCCATGCGGCGGCGCTCGCGTGGCGGAGGTACGAGGCATGAAGCGGCGCGTCGTCATCACGGGCGCAGGCGTGATCTCGCCCGTGGGGATTGGCCTTGACGCCTTCTGGCATGGGCTCAGCCATGGCCGCTCCGGCGTGTCGGAGATCAGCCGCTATGACGCGTCAGGGCTGCCGGTTCGCATCGCCGGGGAAGTGCGCGGCTTCCGCCTCCAGGATTATGGCGCGTTCTGCGACCACTACGTCGACGCCGACGGCTATCGCGTCACGCTCGATCTGCGGACGCAGTACGCGCTCGCGGCGGCGGACATGTGCGTGCGCGATGCCGGCCTCGAAGAGTCCGGCGCGTGGAAGGATGCCGGCGTCTACTTCGGTGCCGGCGAAGGGGACAACGATCTGGCGCTGCTCTCCGGCCTGCTGACGCCATGTTCGAACTCCGACGGCTGCGACGTGCGCGCGCTCCTCTCGGGCGGCGAGGCCCGGCATTTCGGCATGCGCGACCAGCTCATGGAGCCGACCGTGCCGGCGTCGTTGATGGCGGCGCGCTACGGGATCCAGGGAGAAGTGACGACGTGCCTGACCGCGTGCGCGGCCAGCGCGCAGGCGATCGGCGAAGCGATGCGGCGCATCCAGGCGGGCGAGTGCGACCTGGCGCTCACCGGCGGCGCGCACGCGATGACGGCGCCGCTCGACGTCATCGGCTTCGCGATGCTCTCGGCGCTCTCGTCGCGCAATGACGCGCCGACCAGGGCCTCGCGTCCTTTCGATCGGCATCGCGACGGCTTCGTCCTCGGCGAAGGGGCGGCCGCGCTCGTGCTCGAGGAGTGGGAGCATGCGCGGCGGCGCGGCGCGCACATCTATGCCGAGCTCGTCGGGTACGGGTCCGCGAACGACGCCTACCGGGTCACCGACATGCACCCCGACGCGCGCGGCGCGACGCGCGCCATCAGCGGCGCGCTCAACGACGCGGCGATCGATCCCGCGGACATCGGCTACGTGAACGCGCACGGCACCTCCACGATCGAAAACGATCGCGCCGAAACCCTGGCGCTGCACAAGACGCTCGGCGACGCGGCGCGGACGACGCCGGTCAGCTCGACCAAGTCCATGACCGGGCACGCGGTGGCCGCGGCGGGGGCGCTCGAGCTCATCGCGGTGACGCTCGCGCTGCGCGACCAGGTCGTGCCGCCGACGATCAATCTCGAGACACCCGATCCGGAGTGCGACCTGGACTACGTGCCGAACCGCGCGCGCGCGCACACGTTCCACACGGCGCTCTCCAATTCCTTCGGCTTCGGCGGCCAGAATGTCACCCTCGTCGTCCGCTCGGTCGAGGGAGGCGCCAGGTGACGGGGCAGACGATCCTGCTCACCGGGACAGGGACCGTGGGCCGCGAGCTCCTGCTGGCCTTCGTGCGCCGCCGGGACACGCGGGTGGCGGTGCTGATGCGCGATCGCGGACGGAAGACCGCCGCCGAGCGCGCCGAGGCGCTCTTCCAGCAGCTGGGCCTGGACGACGACGAGCGCGGTCGCGTCGAGGTGCTCCGCGGCGACGTCAGCGTGAAGGGCTTCGGTCTCGACGCGGCCACGCAGGACCGCCTGGCCGAGTCGCTCGATCTCATCGTCCACACGGCCGCGACGACCTCGCTGACCGCGGATCGGGCGCTCTGCGCGTCCGTCAATCGCGACGGGACGGCCAACGCCCTGATGTTCGCCGACCGGGCGTTCAGCACGGGCCGGCTCCAGCGCTTCATGCACCTGAGCACGGCACTCGTCGCGGGCGGGGAGTCGGCCGCGACGGCGCGCGAGGATGAGCTGCCGTTCGCCCCCGCGTACGCGAACCATTACGAATGGAGCAAATACGAAGGGGAGCGGATCGTGAGGGCGGCAATGCACGCGGGGCTCCCCGTGACGATCTTCCGCCCGAGCATGGTGGTGGGGAACACCGACACCGGGTACACGCGCGACTTCAACGTCATCTATCCGCTGATGCGGCTGATGGCCAGCGGGTATGTGACCCGGTTCCCGGCCGATCCGCAGGCACGGCTGCACCTGGCGCCGCTGGACTTCGTGGTGGACGGCGTGATGCGCGCGGTCGACGCCCCCTGGACGGCCGGCCTCACGTTTCATCTGACGGCGCCGCATCCGCCGACCGTCGCCGAGCTGTTCGAGTGCGACGCCTTCTTTCCCCCCGGGGCGCCGAGGCCGCGCCTCATCGCGCCGGAGGCGTTCGATCCGTCGGACTGCACGCCGCGCGAGCGCGAGCTGCTCGACGGGGTGTCGTTTTGTTTCCCGTACTTCAATTCACGGCTGGCGTTCGAGACGACCAACGCGCGGCGGCTCGTGCCGCTGCCCGTGACCGACGCGGCGTACCTCGCACGGCTGGGCCGATTCGCGGTCGACAGCGGCTACATCCGTCACCCGGTCGCGAAGGACTGACCGGCGCATGCGCTACGTGCTCATCGACCGCATCACCGCGCTCGTGCCGGGCCAGTCGCTCGCCGCGATCAAGCACGTCAGCCACGGCGACGACCTGGTGACGCGCTACGCCGCCGGGCTGTCGGCGCTCCCGGGCGCCATGCTCCTCGAGGCCATGGCCCAGGCCGCGGGCCTGCTCGTCGCCGCCACCATCGTGACGCCGGCACAACCGGTGCTCGCGAAGGTGCAGCCGTTCACAGCCTACGGGGATGCGCGCCCCGGGGATTCGGTCGCGATTCGCGTGGAGCTCGAGGAGCTCAGGAGCGAAGGCTGCCGCGCACGCGTCGCGGCCTCGATCGACGACCGGCCATTGGCGGACGCCACGATTTACCTGGCGCTCGTGCCGTTGGAGGAGGGGAGCGCCGACTCGCGCGCCTCGGTCCTGCGCGCCGCGCTCGCGGATACGTTTCCGGAGTGGTTCTCGTGAAGAAGCGCCTCATGTTCAGGAACGCGCTGCGGCAGCTGAGGCACGGCTTCAATCGCCCCTTCATGGTCATGTTCGAGACCACCCTGCACTGCAACATGAAGTGCGGCTACTGCGCGATCTGGCAGAACCAGCAGCCGGAGGATCGCGCGGTGCGCGAGCGCGTGTTCGCGCGCATGGACGAAGCGGCGGACTTCGGCGTCTTCGCCTGGAGCTTTTCGGGCGGCGAGCCGCTGATGAATCCCAACGTGCCCGACTACATCGAGTACGCGGCGCGGACGGGCCTCTTCACGTCCATGCCGACCAACGGGCTGGCCCTGAAGAAGTGCGCCGAGGCCTGTGCCAAGCTCGATCTGCTCGAAGTGTCGATCGACACGCTGAACCGGGAAAAGTTCGCGAAGCGACGTGGGATCGACGGCCTGCCGACGATTCTGTCGGCGCTCGATCATCTCCTCGGCACCTACAAACACAATTCGATCCAGATCAACGCCGCCGTGGACCTGGACAACCTCGACGATCTCCCGGAGCTCGCGAAATTCTGTCAGGAGCGCGGCCTGTTCCTCCACACGGAAGCGGTGCACAACGTCGTCCGCACGACCTGGAAGACCGAGGACGTGGAGCTCGAGGCGGACGCGCTCGACAAGGTGGCGGCCTACGTGATGGCGCTCCGCAAGGAATATCGCTGCGTGCGCTTCTACACGGACTATTACAAGTTCTACCGCACCGATGGGTTCACGAAAAAGTTCCCCTGCCGCTCCGCGTCGCACCTGGTCAACATGCGGCCGGACGGGTCGATCCAGTTTCCGTGTGCGTTCGTCAGCGTCCATCGCGGCGCGCCGGAGATGAGCCTGCGCCAGATCTACGACTCTCCCGAAGTGCGGAAGCTGATCGCCGAGTCGCCGGAGATGTGGGACTTCTGCAAGGGCTGCAAGATCGGCTGCCCGTACGAGGTGTCCGCATACCGCAACAGCCCGCTGACGGCCATCCGCTCGGTGATTGATATCCTCCAGATCCATTGAACCTTCACGCGCGCTCCACCGCGATGGCAGTCCCCGGGCCCACGCCCGCCGGTCACCCGGCGCCGGCGGAGCCCGCGGTGCGCGTGCGTGGATTGATCAAGGAGTACAAGGACGGGACCCGGGCGAACCGCGGCATTGATCTCGACGTCCCGCGCGGCGGGGTCGTCGCGATCCTCGGGCCCAACGGCGCGGGCAAGACGACGTTCCTGCGCCAGGTCACGACCGAGCTGCGCCCCTCGGCCGGCACGATCCAGATCCTCGGCATCGATGCCGTCAAAGAGCCGCGGCGGGCAAAGCAGCAGATGGGCATCACGCCGCAAGAGGCCGGCCTCTTCGAATCGCTGACCGTCCGCGAGCACCTGGAGCTCTTCGGCCGTCTGAAAGGGCTGTCCCGGCGCGACGCCGCGCAGGCCACCGTCGACCTGCTCGACGAGCTCGGCTTGACGCCGCAGTCGGGACGACGGGTCGGCGCGCTGTCGGGCGGCCAGCGGCGCCGGATCCTGATCGGCCTGGCGCTGCTCGGCCGGCCGCCGCTTCTCGTCCTCGACGAGCCGACCACGGGACTGGATCCCGCCTCTCGCCGCGCGGTGTGGAGCATGCTTCGGCGCGCCGTGCAGACCGGCACGACCGTCATCCTGTCCACGCACTACATGGAAGAGGCGGAGCAGCTCAGCGACCGCATCGGGATCATCAGCGCGGGGCGCCTGATCGCGTTCGGCACGGTCGCCGAGCTGCTGGCGCGCGTGCGCGACAGCTACCGCCTGAGCTATCACGACGACGCCGACGGGACGGGGGAATTGCGCGTCCGCAGGTTCGCGACGTTTGCCGAGGCCCAGGCGCACGTCGAGCGCCAGCGTCTGTCGGAGTACTCGGTCGCCCGCGCGACGCTCGAGGACGTGTATTTCGAGCTCACCGGCGAGCAGTTTCCCGCGGACGAACTGCCGGAGACCGGGAAATGATGCGCCGCGCCACCGACGCGCTGTGCGTCTTCCAGATCCACCTGGCGCGGTTGCGCGCGGAGGTGGGCCCGTACCTGCTCTCCGCGCTCGTATTTCCGTCGGTGATGTACATGTTCGCGAACGCCGTGGGGGGCACGGACGGTGCGGCGGCGCTGGACCCGGAGCATCGCGTGCGTTTCCTGGCGGGCTCGATCGTGTTCTCACTGTCCCTGACCGCCGTCAGCTGGCTTGGCTACCTGCTGCTCGAGAACCGCTTCACCGGTCGATTGAAGCTGTTCGCCACGCTTCCGCTCGCCCCCTCGTCGTACGTGGCCGGCATCGTCATCTTCGCCCTCGCGCAGGCCGCCATCGGGACGGCGTCCCTGTTTGCGATCGCCGCCCTGCTGGGCATTCGCACGGCCCTGAACGGCGTGCTCGGCCTCGGGTCCCTCACCGCGGTGCTCGTCCTGACGGTGCTGTGCGTCTGCGGGATCGCCGTCATCATCGCGGCGCGCGCGCGCAGCTTCACTGAAGGGTCGCTGCTGACGGACGCGCTCGGCGCCGGCCTGGTGTTCCTGGCCCCCGTGTACTGCACGCCGGAATCCTTGCCGCGTGCCCTGCAGATCATGTCGCGCGCGCTGCCAACGACGTACGCGGCGCGCGGCGTGCGCGCGGCGCTCGCCGGCGGAAGTGCCGGCGCCGGCGACCTCCTGACGCTGGCGGGCATGGCCGTGGTCACGCTCGCGGTTGGCTTCCACGTGATGCGGTGGCGGGAAGATTGATGGCGGCCGGGACGACGGTAGCGCCGCGTGTGCTCGTGATCACCCTGGCCTTCGGCTCGGGTCACGCGAAGGCTGCGAGCGCCATCGTGCAGGAGCTGGCGCGGCAAGCGCCGGACGCCGAGGTCCTCGTCGTGGACGGCCTCGCGGGATCCCGGTGGATATTCCGCGCGCTGTATGTGTGGCCGTACTGGCTCATGGTGCGCTACGCGCCGCAGCTCTGGCGGAGGCTCTTCTCGGCGCGAGTCAGAGGCATGCATCGGCAGACGGCGCCGAGCTGGGCGTTCCGGATCGGCTGCCCGGCGGTGTTCGAGACGCTCGCGCGCTTCCAGCCGGACGTCATGGTCGCCACCGAAGTTGCGGCCTGCGAGATCGCCGTGAGCGCGCGGCGCCGTGGTCTGACCGTGGCGTCGATCGTCAATGTCATTACCGACCACCACGCGGAGCCCACGTGGGTCCAGCCGGAAGTCGACAGCTATGCCGTGGCTGACGCGGTCGTCCGCGAGCAGCTGATTGCCTGGGGCGCGACGGCGGATCGCATCGTCGTCTCCGGCATTCCGACGGGTGCGGCCTTCGGGCTGACGGCGGATCCCGCCGCCACGCGCGCGCGATATGGGCTTCACGACGACCGTCCCCTGGTCCTGCTGATGGGCGGCGGCATGGGGCCGACACGGATGGATCGGGTCGCCGACGGTCTGTGTGCCAGCGGCCGGCGTATGCACATTGTCGCCGTCACCGGGCACGATCGGCGCGCCCGTCGGCGGTTGGCTGACCTGCGTCCCACCGGGGACGCGACGCTGACGGTGCACGGATGGATCGACGACGTGCCCGCGCTGATGCAGAGCGCGTCGGTACTCGTGACGAAGCCCGGCGGTGTGACGACCGCCGAGGCGGCAGTCTGCGGCGTGCCGGCCGTCCTGTTCGATCCCATTCCTGGACTCGAAGAACACAACGCCGCCCACGTGGTGGAGGCGGGAGCCGGCGTCCTCACGCACGGATCACTGCAAACCGTCGCGGCCGTGCTCGGCCTGCTCGACGACGAGGTGGCGCGTGCCGGGATGGCGAATCGGATGCGGGCGATCGGACGTCCGTCGTCGTCGGCGACCATCGCGGGCGCGGTCCTTCGCGTCAGGCCCTCGCGGCCGGTGCTGATTCTGACGATTGCCAACGGGGCGGGGCACACGCGCGTCGCGGAGGCGATCGCCGAGGCCCTCGCGGCGGAGGATCCGGCGACGCCGGTGTTGGTTGTGGACGTGGCGGACTACATGTCGTTCGCGGCGCGGCTGACGCACGTCACGATGTACCTGTGGCTGGTGAAATACGCGCCCCGCGTGTGGGACCGCATCGATCGATACCAGAAGCGCCAGCCGCACACGAGCCCCGAGTGGTACTACCGCCGCGGGTGCCGGCGCCTGTTCGATCTCGTTCGTCAGATGGGTCCGCGCGCGATCGTGGCGACCGAAGTCGGCTGCGCTGAAATCGCCGCGCTGGTGAAGCGCGATCTTGGACTCGCGGCGCCGCTCGTCGCGGTCAACGGGGAGTACGACGCGGATCGGGCATGGGTCCAGCCGGAAGTGGACGCGTACGCGGTCCCGACGGCCGCCGTGGCGGACGAACTGTCCGCGCTCGGCGCCCCGCGCGGCCGCGTGCACGACTGGGGTGTGCCGCTGGCCGTGGAGTTCGACGCGGCCCCGCGGCGCGAGCACGCGCGCGCGGAGGTCTGCCGCAGGCTGGGATTGTCGTCGAACCTGCCGATCGTACTCGTCGGCGGCGGGAGCGAAGGACTCGGGCAGCCCGACGTCATCGCGCGGCGAATCCTCGGCCTGGCGGGCGTGCGACCCCAGGTGGTCGTGCTGGCCGGGAAGAATGCGCGCCTCAAGCACCGTTGCGAACGGGTTCGGTCGGACGCGCCGGATCGCGTGCGCGTGCTGGGGTGGACCTCGCAGGTCGGCGACCTGATGCAGGCGGCGGACCTGATGGTGTCGAAGCCGGGACACACGTTCGACGAAGCGATCGCCAGCGGCCTGCCGCTCGTCTCCCTCCCGCCGCCCCCGGGGTCCGAGGTTGTCCAGTATCGGCTGCTCGACGAATGGCACGTCGGACGCGGCGTGCGAGACCTCGACGACCTCGCGGTCGTCGTCGCGCGGCTTCTTGCCGATCCCGCTGAACTGTCCGCGCTCCGGCAGTCGGTTGGCGCGCCGCCGTGACCTCCCTCACCGGTCCTCACGATGCACCGCGGCTGGCGCTGACGGCAGGGGGGCGGCGGTG
>DAIUEK010000003.1:0-18075 GCA_036845165.1 Vicinamibacterales bacterium
TGCTGATCAGGAATAACCTCGATGCGCCGCCGACGGCCACGCGGGAGTTCAGTCGAGGCGAGCGGCTGCTCATCAGGTTCGACGCCTACGCGCGCGGCGCGCGGCCGGACGTCACCGCCAGGCTCCTGAACCGGACGGGGGGGTCGATGGCGGATGTCCCCGTGCAGGCGGCCGACGGGAAGCCCTTCCAGATCGACTTCCCGCTCGCGTCCCTCGGGGCCGGCGAATACATCATCGAGCTCGACGCGAAAACCGCCTCGGGCACCGCGCAGCAGATGATCGGCTTCAAGGTCGGGTCGTAGCGAGAACCTTGTCGGGCAGTGTGCAGAGGGCCTCGGCATAGAGGGCCTGGTCTCGGCCCCATGCCAAGGCCCTTTGCACTTTGCCCTGACAACTGCTTACCGCCGCGGATCACTATCCGGAGCGTTGGCTCACAAAAAAAGCCCGGCCGCCGAAGCGACCGGGCCTTTTCGAATGGCGATTGGCGACTTCCGAATGCCGATTGGGGCGCTACGCGTACATTCCGCGCATTTTGGTCACCGTCGCGACGCGACTGATCGCGACGATGTAGGCGGCCGTGCGCATGTCGGTCTTGTAACGCTGGGCGGTGCTGAGGACGGCGTCGAACGCCTCGCACATCTTGCGTTCGAGACGCTTGTTGACCTCGTCCTCTTCCCAGAAATATCCGTAGCGGTCCTGGACCCACTCGAAGTACGACGTGGTCACGCCGCCCGCGTTCGCGAGGATGTCGGGGACGACGAAGATGCCGCGCTCGTGGAGGTGCTTGTGGGCGTCCGGGGTCGTCGGGCCGTTCGCTCCCTCGGCGATGATCTTCGCCTTGATCTTCGGCGCGTTCTCCATCGTGATCTGGTTTTCGAGCGCCGCCGGGATCAGGACGTCGACGTCGAGCCCGTACAGCTTCTCGTTGTCGAGCGGCTCGCCGCCGGGGAAGCCTTCGATGCTCTTGTGCTGCTTCGCGTAGTCGAGCATCTTGGTAACGTCGAGACCCTTGTCGTTGTAGACGCCGCCCTTCCAGTCCGTCACGGCGACGATCTTCGCGCCGATCCTGGCCAGGTGGTCGGCGGAGACCGAGCCGACGTTGCCGAAGCCCTGGACCGCGACCGTCGCGCCCTTGATATCGAGGCCGAGGTGCTTGGCCGCTTCGCGGGTGACGATCATCACGCCGCGGCCGGTCGCCTCGCGGCGCCCGAGCGACCCGCCCATCTCAATCGGCTTGCCGGTGACGACCGCCGTGGCGGTGTGCCCGACATGCATGCTGTAGGTGTCCATCACCCACGCCATGATCTGGGAGTCGGTATTGACGTCGGGCGCCGGGACGTCTTTCTCCGGCCCGATCGCGTCGACGATCTCCGCGATGTAGCGCCGGGTCAGCGCCTCGAGCTCGCGGCGGGAGAGGCGGTTCGGATCCACCGTGACCCCCCCCTTGCTGCCGCCGAAGGGAATGTGCGCCACGGCGCACTTCCAGGTCATCCACGCGGCAAGCGCGGTGACCTCGTCCAGGCTCACGTTGGGGTGATAGCGAATCCCCCCTTTCGCCGGCCCGAGCGTGATGTTGTATTGCACGCGGTACCCGGTGAAGACTTCGATCTCCCCGTTGTCCATCTGGATCGGGCAGGAGACGATGATCTGTCGCTTGGGGTGCGTGAGGACCTTCCAGATGCCCGGGTCGAGTCCGACAAGGCGGGCCGCCCCGTCGAACTCCTGGAGCATCGCGTTGAATATGCTGCCGGATGATTCCATAACACTCCAAACTACTGTGGGGCTGCGCGTCAAGTCAAGGTGCCTTATAATTCAATAGGAATATGAAGACCGCCGCGGAGACCGCGAAGCAGCGGTGGGAACGGGAGGTCCTCGAACCCACGCTGAGGAAGTCGCCGGAACGGCCGATCCCGTTCACGACCATCTCGGGCCGTCCGATCGGTCGCCTCTATACGTCGGATGACCTCCCGGATCTGGATCCGGCCCGCGACCTCGGGAGTCCCGGCGAATTCCCGTACACGCGCGGCATCCATCCGACCGGCTACCGCGGCAAGCTGTGGACGATGCGCCAGTTTGCGGGGTTTGGCGCGCCGGAAGAGACGAACCAGCGCTTCAAGGCGCTGCTGAAGGCGGGCGGCGGCGGCCTCAGCGTCGCCTTCGACCTGCCGACCCTGATGGGCCGGGACCCGGACCACGAGCTGTCGCTCGGCGAGGTGGGCAAGTGCGGCGTCAGCATCGTGTCGCTCGCCGACATGGAACGGCTGTTCGACGGCATCGCTCTCGGCGACATCACGACGTCGATGACGATCAACTCACCGGCGCCGATGATTTTCGCGATGTACCTGGCGGTGGCGGAACAGCAGGGGGCGGACTGGAAGACGCTGTCCGGGACGATCCAGAACGACATCCTCAAAGAGTTCATCGCGCAGAAGGAGTACATCTACCCGCCGCGCGAATCGATGCGGCTCATCACCGACATCTTCGCGTTCTGCTCGAAGGAAGTCCCGAAGTGGAACACGGTCTCCGTCAGCGGGTACCACATCCGCGAAGCCGGCTCCACGGCCGCGCAGGAACTCGCCTTCACGCTGCGTGACGGCATCGAGTACGTGCAGTACGGCATCGACGCCGGCCTCGACGTCGACGATTTCGCGCCGCGCCTCTCGTTCTTCTTCAACTCGCACAGCGACTTCTTCGAGGAGATCGCGAAGTTCCGCGCCGCCCGCAAGATCTGGGCGGAGGTGATGCGCGACCGCTTCAAGGCGAAGGACCCGCGGTCGTGGCAGCTGCGCTTCCACACGCAGACCGCCGGCGTGTCGCTGACCGCCCAGCAGCCCTACAACAACGTCGTCCGGACCGCGCTGCAGGCGCTGGCCGCCGTCATGGGCGGCACCAACTCGCTCCACACCAACTCGCTCGACGAGGCGCTCGCCCTCCCGACCGCGGAAGCGGCCACGCTGGCGCTCCGGACGCAGCAGATCATCGCGCACGAGAGCGGCGTCACGAACATGGTGGACCCGCTCGGCGGCTCGTATTTCGTGGAGCGCCTCACGCTCGACATCGAGCGCGAGGCGAAGCACTACTTCGACATCATCGACGGCATGGGCGGGATGGTCGAAGCGATCGAGCAGGGGTTCCCGATGAAGGAAATCGCGGAGGCGTCGTACCGCTTCCAGCAGTCGGTCGAGACGCGCGACAAGATCATCGTCGGCGTCAACGACTTCGTGCAGGACGACGAGACGCGGATCCCGATTCTCTACATCGACGAAACGACCGGGGACCGGCAGATCGCGCGGGTGCAGGCGATGCGTCAGACGCGCGACGCCGGCGAGGTCCGCCGCACGCTCGACGTGCTGCGGGAGACCGCGCGCGGCACGGGCAACACCATGTATCCGCTGATGGACTGCGTCCGCGCCTACGCTACGGTCGGCGAGATGTGCGACGCGCTCCGTGAGGTATGGGGAGAGTACGAGGAAGTACCATTGATCTAGGTGCTGGGTGCTGCGTGCCTCGGCCTGGGTGCGTGGTGCGTCGCCGCGACCGCGGCGCCCCGCGCACCCAGTACCAACACCCAGGCACGTAGCACCCAGCACCGCTTACGCTTATGCAAAAAATCCGTGTCGTTATCGCGAAGCCGGGCCTCGACGGCCACGACCGTGGGGCGAAGGTCATCGCGCGCGCCCTGCGCGACGCCGGGATGGAAGTGATCTACACCGGCCTCCGCCAGACGCCCGATCAAATCGTCGGCGCGGCGCTCCAGGAAGACGCCGACGTCATCGGCATGTCGATCCTCTCGGGCGCGCACATGCACGCCTGCCCGCGCGTGATGGCGCTGCTGAAGGAGAAAGGGCTCGACGACGTGCTCGTTCTCGTGGGGGGCATCATCCCCGACGTCGACATCCCGAAGCTCCAGGCGATCGGGGTGAAGGGGATTTTCCTGCCGGGTAGCTCCATGCAGCAGATCGTGGAGTTCATCAACGCCAACGTGCGGCGCCGGGCGGAAGCGGTCTAAGAAAAGCTTCCAGTTTCCAGCTTCCAGCTTCCAGCTCCCAAGTTCGCTCCGTTCCCCGGCTGGTAGCTGGAAGCTGGACGCTGGGAGCTGCGTTACTTGAACCGGTACAACCGCACGTCCGCCTTCTCCCACCGTTCGCTCGCCACGAGCTCCAGCGTCGGATTCGCATCGAGTTGCTCCAGCACGGCGGCGCACTGGCCCCGTCTGGTCTCGAACGCGCAGTTGTAGGTAAGGTGCGTTGCGCCCAGCCCGCGGAATGCCGCGATCGCGTCCGGGGCGGGGAAGGCGCGTCGCGCGCGCGCGAGTTCCGAGCCCTCCGGAAAGAACCCGCTGTATCCGCCGAGCAGTCGCGCCCAGTGTCGCGTCGAGAAGTACATGTAGTCGAGGTCGTGGTCGTTCGGCAGCTCGGCGAGTACCATCTGCGGCGTGACCTGCGCGTAGATGCTGGGGACGCTGTCCAGGTACGGCTGGAGCCGTGGATCCAGCCGCAGATCGAACAGGACGAGGATCGCGAGCGTGGCGCAGACGGCGCTGCGCGCGACGGGCGTGCGCCCGAGGCGGAGCATACGCCGCGCGCCGAACCCGCACAGCAGCGCCAGCGCGGCGCCGACGACCACACTGAAGCGCGCCGGGACGCGCATCCCGCGGTGGACGACGGACCGCTTGTAGAGGTCGTCGTACGTGAGTCCCTTGAAGCCAAGCGACCAGTCGAACGTGAGCGCGCCGGACACGATCGTCGCGATCGCCGCGCCGGTCAACGGTGGAATGATCCCGATCCCGGACAGCACGAGGGTCGTCGTGCCGGGGAACAGCTCGCGCTCGCCGCGATGATGGCGCCGCGATTGCCACTGGTACGTGGCGAGCCGGCTTGGCGCGTCCCCGTAATCGCCTGGCGCCGCGCTGCCGTCGGAGACTTCCTGCCAGCTTCGTTCGCCGCGCGTCTCGCGGCCCTTCATGTAAGGCATGCCGAGCACGAGGACCGCCGGCAGCAGGATCGCGCCGGCCGCGGACAGCGCGGACGCCAGGCGCCACGACGGCCTCATACGCCAGGCCAACGTGACGACGACCAGGAACGGCGCCAGGAACGACATCAGCATCACGCCGACGTACATCGATGCGAGCCACTGCGCCGTGACCGCGGCGCCGAACCGTACGCCGGTCGCGGCGCGGGGATCCGCCAGCATCCGCAGCCCCGCGACTATCGCGAGCGGGACGAACATCACCCACTGCAGCTCAAGATGGCTGTAATGTTCGGCATGAAACGGGTACCACGCTCCGACAAGACCGGCGATCAGGGCGGCGCCCGGCTCGCCGGTCAGGCGCCACGCGGCGTAAAAAAACGCGAGCCCGCACGCGGGAAACGCGATCAGCGTGAGCGCATTGGCGACGAGGAGCGGGTCGGCGCCCGCCAGGATGAACGGCGCCCCGAGCAGTCCCTCGAGCAGCGTCGAATCGGAATACGTGAGCGTCAGCGGCAGCGGGTAGAACTGGTTGCCGTCGAACAGGTGCCGCGGATCGGTGGCGAGCTGATGGGCGAGCCGCGCGACGCGCCACGCAGAGAACAGCGGATCGCCGGGGTCCGGCACCTGGCGGGGGTGCAGGAGGTGCGGCGCGATCCAGACGAGCGACCCCAGCAGCGCCGCGCCGGCATAGAGCCAGACCGCGCGGGTTGCCGGCTCGGGCGCCTCGAAGCGCTGCCGTTCCGCCTCGATGAACGCCCGGTCGGGCAGCGGGACGGCGGGGAGGGGACGCATCCCGCGGCCGAGCCACAGCCGGAGCGCGCCGAAGGCGACGGTGAACAGGAAGAAGTTCGTGGCCGCGCGCAGCGTGATGCGGACGCCGGCGACGTCGAACCGGGTGCGCCCGCCCAGCGCGATCACGATCGCGGCGCTTGCCGAGACGATGAGGCCCGCGTCGACGAGCGTGACCCAGAAGGCGCGAGCCGGAGGCCGGAGCGGAACCATGCGTGAATGCCCGCTCAAGGTATCATGGTAGCCATGCCGCACAAGCTCCTGCTGGCGGATGACAGCGTCACGATCCAGCGCGTCATCGAGTTGACGTTCGCGGATGAGGACGTGCAGGTCATCGCGGTCGGGAACGGACAGGACGCGATCGATCACGTGCAGCGCGATCGCCCGGACATCGTGCTCGCCGACGTCGGGATGCCCGAGCGGAACGGCTACGAGGTGGCCGCCTTCATCAAGGGCAACCCGGCGACGTCGCACATCCCGGTCGTGCTGCTCACGGGCGCCTTCGAACCGGTGGACGAGGCCCGCGCGCGGGCCGTCGGCTGCGACGGCGTCCTCGTCAAGCCGTTCGAGCCGCAGATCGTGATCAGCCGCGTCAAGGATCTGCTCGCGGGCCGCCACCCCTCAGGCATGTGGGGGGCCGGACCGGTGGCCCAGGGCCCCGTCCGCCAGGCGCCGGCATCGGACTTCGGCTCGCGCGCGGGCGCGCCGGGGGCCGCCGATCCGCTCGAAGCGTATTTCGATCATCTCGATGCGTCATTTGCTGCCGCCGGTCCGGCCAGCGGCGGCCTGGAGCCGGTCGCCGCTCCCGCGCGCCGCGAGCCGATCCCCATCTCGCGTCGTGCCGAGCCGGCCCCGCAGCCGGTGTCGAGGGCCACGTCCAACGATCCGTTCGCGGACTGGGATCCCGATCTGATGGGCGATCCGTCGCGCCCCGCCCCGGTCGAGGCACCGCTGGCGTTTCCGCCCCGCGCCACGGCTCCCCCGCGCCAGGGCCCGCCGCCGCCGCCGGCGGTACTTGATCCGATGCCCGCGCCGCCGCAGGCGCTGGCGCCACCGCCGCCGCCCGCCGCGGTTGCGGCGCCGGCGCGCGCCGCATCCGCGCCCGCGGCGGGCCTCCCGCCGTCGCTCGTGGACGCCTTCGCCGCGTTACTCGCGGCCGAGCAGCGGATGGGGCTGACCCCGTCCTCGGCGACGACCCCTCCGCAGGCCGCGGCCCCGTCCGCGCCGTCCAGTCCGGCGGTCACGGAGGAGATGATCGAGGCGGTCGCCGCCCGCGTGCTCGCCCGCCTGACCGACCAGTCGCGCCCGACGATTCTCGACGCCGCCGAGCGCCTCGTGCGGGAAGAGATTGAGCGAATCAAGCAGAGCTCCTGATTTGGTGATTTCCTGATTTGGTGATTTCGTGATTTCAGCTTTGCGTGGGCTACCGCCCACGCTTTAAGCGCGCGCGAAGCCAGATCACCAAATTACCAGATCACCAATTCCTGCGATATCCTCATTCGGTTATGCCTCGCGGTCTGGACCTGAACCATCCCATTCGCGTGCCCGAGAAGCCCGCGCTCGAGGGCCTCGAAGCGAAGTGGATGCTCAGCTGGGACGAGACCGGTGTGTACCGCTTCGATCGCACCCGTCCGCGCGACCAGGTCTATGCGATCGATACGCCCCCGCCCACGGTCAGCGGCTCGCTGCACGTCGGGCACGTCTTCTCCTACACCCACACCGACATCGTCGCGCGCTTTCAGCGCATGCGCGGGAAGGCCGTGTTCTATCCGATGGGCTGGGACGACAACGGCCTGCCGACCGAGCGGCGCGTGCAGAACTACTTCGGCGTCCGTTGCGACCCGTCGCTGCCGTACGATTCGTCGTTCCACCCGCCGGACAAGCCTGGCAAGCAGCCGATCTCGATCTCGCGTCCGAACTTCATCGAACTGTGCACGAAGCTGACGGAGGAGGACGAGAAGGCGTTCGAGGCGCTCTGGCGCTACCTCGGGCTGTCGGTCGACTGGGGCATGACCTACGCGACGATCGACCCGCGCGCGCAGCGCGTCTCGCAGGTGTCGTTCCTGCGCCTCCTTCAGCAGGGACACGCCTACCAGGTCGAGGCGCCCACGCTGTGGGACGTCGACTTCCGCACGGCGGTCGCGCAGGCGGAGCTCGAGGATCGCGAGCAGCCGGGCGCGTATCACCGCATCCGGTTTGCCAGGGGCTCCGGTCGGTTCGTGGACATCGAGACCACGCGTCCGGAGTTGATTCCCGCGTGCGTCGCGCTCGTCGCGCATCCCGACGACGAGCGGTACACGCCGCTGTTCGGGACCGAGGTCACGACGCCGCTCTTCGGCGTGCGCGTGCCGATCCGGGCGCACGAGCTCGCGGATCCCGCCAAGGGCTCCGGCATCGCGATGATTTGCACGTTCGGCGACGTGACCGACGTGGTCTGGTGGCGCGCCCTGTCGCTGCCGGTGCGCGCGATCATCCAGCCCAACGGCGCGTTGAAGCCGATCCCCTGGGGGAGTGAAGGCTGGGAGTCCGCCGACGCGGGGCGCGCGCAGCAGGCGTACGACCAGCTGGCCAACCTGTCCGCGGCGAAGGCGCGCGTGAAGATCGTCGAGCTGCTCAAGGAGAGCGGCGACCTGATCGGGGAGCCGCGCCCGATCACGCACGCCGTGAAGTTTTTCGAAAAGGGCGATCGCCCGCTCGAAATCGTGTCGAGCCGGCAGTGGTTCTTCAAAACGATCCCGTTCCGCGACGTCCTGCTGCAGCGCGCGGGGGAGCTGCAGTGGCATCCGCCGTACATGCAGGCGCGGCTCGAAAACTGGATCAACGGGCTGAACGGCGACTGGTGCGTCAGCCGCCAGCGCTTCTTCGGCGTCCCGTTCCCCGTCTGGTACCCGGTGCTCGAGGACGGCAGCCGCGACCACGCGCACCCGATCGCGCCGTCCGAGGATCGGCTGCCCCTCGATCCGTCGACCGACGTGCCGGACGGCTACCGCGCGGACCAGCGCGATCGGCCCGGCGGCTTCAGCGGCGATCCGGACGTCATGGACACCTGGGCCACCTCGTCGCTCTCGCCGCAGATCGCGGGACGCTGGCTCGAGGATCCCGATCTCTTCTCGCGCGTCTTTCCGATGGACGTCCGCCCGCAGGCACACGACATCATCCGCACGTGGCTGTTCTCCACGGTGCTCCGGTCGCACCTGGCGTTCGGCACGCTGCCCTGGGCGCACGCGGCGATCTCCGGCTGGGTCCTCGATCCGGATCGCAAGAAGATGTCGAAGTCCAAGGGCAACGTCGTGACGCCGATGGGGCTGCTCGAGGAGCACGGCGCCGACGGCGTGCGCTACTGGGCCGCGAGCGGCCGTCCCGGGACCGACACCGCCTTCGACACCGGCCAGATGCGCGTCGGCCGTCGCCTGTCGATCAAGCTGCTCAACGCCTCGAAGTTCGTGCTCGCCAGTCCCGGGACGCCAGGTGAGGTGACCGACGCCCTCGATCGCGGTCTGCTGACGATGGTCGGCCGCCTCGTGCGCGAGTCGACGCGGGACCTCGAGCAATACAACTACGCGAGCGCGCTGCAGAAGGGGGAATCGCTCTTCTGGTTCTTCTGCGACGACTACCTCGAGCTCGTGAAGTCGCGCCGGTACGGCGATCTCGGGGCGGCCGGCGCCGGCTCCGCGAACGCCGCGCTGCTCGCGGCGCTGTCGGCGCTGCTGCGGCTGTTCGCGCCCTACCTGCCGTTCGTGACGGAAGAAGTGTGGTCGTGGTGGCGGCCCGGCTCGGTGCACGCCGCCGCGTGGCCGACACCCGAAGAGTTGTTCGACGCGGCCGGCGGCGAGGACGATCGCAGCGCGCGGACCCTCGAGCTCGCCGCGGCCGTGCTCGGCGAGATTCGCAGGAAGAAGAGCGAAGAACAGCGGCCGCTGAAGACCGCCGTCGCCAGGGCGACCGTGCGCCTTCCGGACGCGGACCGCGCGCTGCTGTCGGCGGCGGAAGCGGATCTTTGCGCCTCAGGCCTCATCCAGGAATTGATCGTCGAATCCGCCGAGGCGCTCCAGGTCGTGGTGGAGCTCGCCGCGCCGGAGCCGCCGCAGGAGCGAAGCGCATGAAAACCATTCCATTCCAGCCGCTCGACCCCGCGCTCTACCGCGAAGTCGTGCGGCGCGCCCTCGCGGAAGATCTGGGGTGGGGGGACGTCACGACCGAGGCCATCGTCCCCTCGGAACTGCGCGCCCGCGGCGTCATCCTCGCCAAGTCGGTGTGCGTGATCGCGGGCCTCGACGTCGCAGCGGAAGTGTTCTCCCAGCTCGATCCCGGCTGCGCGATCGATCGCAGGCGCACGGACGGCGACCGCTGCGCGCCCGGTGACGTGGTGGCGGAGGTCCGCGGCCAGGCGGCCGCCATGCTGACGGCCGAGCGGACGGCCCTCAACTTCCTGCAGCGGCTCTCCGGTATTGCGACGCTGACACGGCGGTTCGTCGACGCCTCCGGCGGCACGATCACCGTGCTCGATACGCGCAAGACCACGCCGACGCTGCGCGCGCTGGAGAAGTACGCCGTCCGCGCCGGCAGCGGCACCAACCATCGCGCCGGCCTGGACGACGGCGTCCTGATCAAGGACAACCACGTGCGGCTCGCAGGGGGCGTGCAGGAAGCCGTACGCCGCATGAAAGCGGCGGATCCGGAGATGCCCATCGAGGTGGAAGCGCAGACCATCGGAGAGGTGGACGATGCGATCGCCGCCGGGGCGGACATCATCCTGGTCGACAACCTGCCGATCGAGGTCATTCGCGAAGCGGTCGCGCGCGCGCGCGGACGGGCGAAGGTGGAGATCTCCGGCGGCGTGACACTGGATCGCCTCCCGGAGCTCGCCAGGACCGGCGCGAACTACGTGTCCGTAGGCGCCCTGACGCACTCCGCGCCGGCCGCGGATCTCAGTTTCGAGCTCGAGCCCGATACGATCTAACTCGAAGGAATCGAAGGGTTGAAAGGTGGTCGAAGGAACCAGGTTGTTTTCGAAGCCTTCGAGTGAAGAGTTGCCCGACGAACTTCGCGCGGCGCTGGAGGCGACCGCGGCCGAGCGCGGCGTGTTTGGCGCGCGACTGCGCTACGCGAGCGAAGTCGGGTCGACGAACGATCTCGCAGCCGCCGCGGCGGACCGTGGCGAACCGGAGGGAACGACGTTTGTGGCGGCCGCGCAGACGGCGGGCCGCGGCCGGCTCGGGCGGACGTGGTGTTCGCCGCCCGGCGCGGGCCTTTACGTGTCCACGATCGTGCGGCGCGCGTCGCTCGCGCCGTGGATTACGCTCGCCGGCGGGGTCGCGGTGGCCGAGGGCATCCAGACGGCGACGGCGCTGCCGCTGCAGATCAAGTGGCCGAACGACATCGTGGCGGTCGGCGGCGCGGGGTTCCGCGCCAGGCGTAAGATCGCGGGCATCCTCGCCGAGGCCTCGTCCGGGCCCGAGGGGGTCAGTCACGTCGTCCTCGGCATCGGCATCAATGTGCGCCCCGCGTCGTTTCCGCCGGAGCTGGCGGATCGCGCGAGCTCGATCGAGACGGAGCTGGGGCGCGCCGTGGAGCCGGGGTCTGTCCTGGCGCAGGTGCTCGTGGCGCTGCGCCGCACGCTGGACGGCCTGGCCGCGGCCGGCCCGCCGGCATTGGTCGCGCGCTGGTTGGCGATGTCGCCGTCGGCGCACGGGGCGCCGATCGAATGGGACGCGGGGGCGGAGGCGAGGTCCGGCACGACCGCGGGGCTGGCCGAGGACGGCGCCCTGCTGGCGCGGGCCCCTGACGGCGTCCACCGGATTGTCGCCGGCGAAGTGCGATGGTTATAGTGTAAAGATGCTGCTCGCGATCGACGTCGGCAACACGAACGTGACCATCGGGGTCTTCGAGGGGGACCGCCTGGCGCACAGCTGGCGGCTCGCGGCGCTGCGCGAGCGCACGGCCGACGAGCTCGGCATCTTCGTCACGCGTTTGTTCGAACAGACGCACGTCCCCGTCTCGGCGGTGCACGGGATCGCGGTGGCCTCGGTCGTGCCGCCCCTTACGCGGCCGATGGAGGAGATGTGCGAGCGCTACTTCTCGCAGAAGGCGCTCGTCATCGACGCCACGAACGCGGGGATGACCGTCCGCTACTCGCCGGTCGGAGACGTGGGGGCCGACCGCATCGTGAATGCCGTGGCCGCGCGGGCGAAGTACGGCCAGTCGGGATCGGTGCCGCTCATCGTGGTCGACTTCGGCACCGGCACGACGTTCGACGTGATCTCGGCCGCGGGTGAGTATCTCGGCGGCGTCATCTGCCCGGGCATCGGCATCTCGGCGGAGGCGCTGTTCCAGCGCGCCGCCCGGCTGCCACGGGTCGAGGTGCGGAAGCCGGAGGCGGTCATCGGCCAGAACACCGTCAACGCGATGCAGTCCGGGTTGTTCTTCGGCTACGTGGAGATGGTGGACGGCCTGGTCCGCCGCATGCGGGCCGAACTCGACGGCGGTGACAAGGCCGTCGTCATTGCCACCGGCGGTCTTGCCGACGTCATCTCCGGCGAGAGCGCGGCGATCCAGCATGTCGATCCCAACCTCACCCTCGACGGGCTGCGATTGATCTGGCAGCGCTCCAATCAACAATAGCCAATCACCAATCGCCAATGGATCCCTCGGAGTATTGCCGGGACGTCGAGGCCTATCTGTGCCGCAAGAACGAGGGTCACCTGGTCCGCATCGTGGGCCCGGTCTTCGAGCAGGTGTCCGGCTGGCAGGCCCAGGGAGTGCCGCTCGCCGTCATCTTCCGCGGCATCGACCGCTATTGCGAGCGGTACTATGCCAAGGGCCCGCGCCGCCGCCCGGTGCGCGTCGAGTTCTGCGAAGCGGACATTCTCGATCTGTTCGACGACTGGCGCCGCGCGGTGGGGGTGGCTCAACTCGTCGATCCGTCGCCCGAGGCGGAGCCCTCGGCGAAGCGCGACAGCCTGCCCGCCCATCTGGATCGGGCGATCGCCCGCCTCACCGCCATGCGGGCCGGCGGACGATCACCGGCCTTCGATCGACGGCTCGACGAGGCAGTCCGCGAGTTGGATCGGGCCCGCGCCGCGGCGAAACACGCCCGGGGCGAGGCCAGGTCCTCGCTCATCGAGCGCCTGGCCGCGCTCGATCGCGAGCTGCTCGACGCGGCTCGCGGCGAGATCGATCCACCGCGCCGCATCGCGCTCCTCGCGGAAGCGGAGACCGAGATCGCGCCCTTCGCCGCCCGCATGTCTGCGGACGCGCGCTCGCTGGCGATCGCCGCCGCGTTCGATCGCCTGCTCCGAGACACGGTCCGCCTCCCCGTGCTCACCCATGAGCCATGAGCCATAACCCATGAGCCTTCTTGAGGGCGAACACGTCGAGCTGACGATCGAGAAGCCGGCCTCCGGCGGCCGGATGATCGCGCGGCATCTCGGGCAGGTCGTGCTGGTGCGCGGCGCCATTCCCGGCGAGCGCGTACGCGCGTCGATCGAGCGCGCCGAAAAGCGCCTGGCCTACGCGGTGACGCGCGAAGTGATGGAGCCCTCTCCCGATCGACGTCCGGCCGGGGACGATCCGTTGTGCGGCGGCGCGCTGTACTCCCACATCGCATATGCGCGGCAGCTCGCGATCAAGTCGGACGTCATCCGCGACGCCTTCGCGCGACTTGGCCGGTGCCCGCTGGAGCAGCCTGTCGACGTGGCCGGTTCGCCTGAAGACGGCTACCGGATGCGCGCGCGGTTTCACGTTCACGGCGCGCGGGCGGGCTTCTACCGCGAAGGCACGCACCAGCTGTGCGACGCCTCGCTGACGAAGCAGCTGCGGACGGACACCGCCGCCGCCGCCGCGCAGCTCGCGGCCTCGCTGCATCGCGAGGCCCCCGACGCGATCGCGTCCATTTCGATTTCGGAGAACATCGCGGCGGACGAGCGTGCCGCGCATCTCGAGGTGGTGGCCGGCGCGCGCGTTGACCCCGAGGCGCTCGAACGCGTCGCCGCCGAGGCGCACCTGCTGGGCCTCAGCGCTCTCGACGCGGCGACAGGGCGGTCCATCGAGATCGGACATCCCGTGGTGGCCGACCCGTTGTCGGTCCTGACCGGCGGCCGCGTGCGCGAGGGCACGCTGCAGCGACACGCGGAATCGTTCTTCCAGGGCAACCGATTTCTTCTCGCCGCGCTCGTGTCAGCCGTCGCCGACGCGATCCCGGACGCGGGGGACGTGCTCGATCTCTATGCGGGCGTCGGCCTGTTCGCGGTCACCCTTGCCGCGCGCGGGCGTTTCGAGGTGACGGCGATCGAAGGCGATCCCGTGAGCGGCGCCGACCTGCGCGAGAACGCCCGCGCGCAGGCGCCGCGCCTCGATGCGCAGATCGCCAGCGTCGAGGCGTACCTCGCGTCGAGGCGCGCGCGCGGGGTGGCCACGCTCATCCTCGATCCGCCGCGCACCGGCCTGTCGAAGGAAGCCGCCGGCTCCATCGTCCGGCAGGCGCCGGCGCGGATCGTTTATGTGTCGTGCGATCCGCCGACGCTGGCGCGCGACGCGCGTCGTCTTTTCGACGCTGGGTACAAACTGGATTCCCTGCGCGCGTTCGATTGTTTCCCGAACACGCCGCATGTCGAAGCGCTGGCGATCTTCACGAGGCCGGCATCGATTCCGTGATCGGGCAGCGGAGCAGTCGTTTAGATACTGAAACGGGTCACGGCCTTTCACGAAGATCACCAAAGTACAATGATCGCAAAGATTCTTTGTGATCTTCGTATCTTAGTGATCTTCGTGATGAGCCGTCGGCCGTGACAAGCGGTTGCGCGCTGCATCGACGAACCGTTCAAACAATTCCGCGAATTCCCCCGTCCTCCAGAAATTCTCCGGGTGCCACTGCACGCCGACGCAGAACGTCGACGCGGGTCGCTCGATCGCTTCCACCACACCGTCGGGCGACACGGCGGACACCACGAACGACGGCGCGAGCCGGCCGATCGACTGGTGATGGCGGCTGTTGACCGGGCACGTGTCGAGCGGCGCCGACGGGCCCAGCGCCGCGGCGAGGCGCGTGCCGGGAGTGACGCGGACGGGATGCGCGACGACGTCCTTGGAGAGCGTGATCGAGTGATCCAGCGTGGAGTCGATCGCCGTCGGAATGTCCTGTACCAGAGTTCCGCCGGCCGCGACGTTTAACACCTGCACGCCGCGGCAGATGGCGAAGAGCGGCAGGTCGCGCGCCACCGCGTCTCGCGAGAGGGGAATCTCGAAGCGGTCCCGCACGGGATCGGGCTCGGTCGTGGCGTGCGGCGCCTCCCCGTAGAGCGCCGGATCGACGTCGAGCCCGCCGGTGAGCAGCAGGGCGTCGATGCGATCGAGGCTCCGGGCCGGATCGTCGGTCGGTTCGAGCACGACCGGGTCTCCACCGGCCCGCTTCACCGACTCGACGTAATCGTCGACTCGCGAGCAGCGCGTGATGCCGATAACAGGGCGCATATCAGTTTCCAGTTGCCAGCTTCCAGTTGCCAGCTTCCAGCAGGCATCTTCGATGTCTTCTGCTGGAAGCTGGTCACTGGGAACTGGTGACTACATCCGTTCCGGCACCGTGCATCCCATCAAGTCGAGCGCGGTGGTCAATTGCTGTCTGTAGTACGCCACCGCGGCGGCGCGCCACAGGCGCACGTCGGCGCGGTCTTCCTTGAGAATCGGGAACGCGTGGTAGAAACCGTTGAACTGCTGCGCGAGCCCGAACGCGTATTTCGCGAGCACCGACAGCTCCAGCGTGCGGACGGCCTGGTCGACCACCTCGTCGAGGCGCGCGGCTTCGAGCACGAGCCCCCACAGGTCGTGCGAGTCGTCGCTGCCGTCGGCGATCGCGTCCGCGGGGATGGCGGGCAGGGCCGCCAGCACGGCGGCCGCGTCGAGCCCGTCGCGATCCTTCAGCTTCGCGAGGATATTGTTGGCGCGCACGACGGCGTATTGGAGGTAGGGACCGCTTTCCCCCTCGAAGCTGAGCGCCTCGTCGATGTCGAACGCGATGACCTTGCCGCGCGAAAACTTCACCATGAAATAACGGACCGCGGCGATCGCGATCGCCTCCGCCGTCCGGCGCACATCGTCCGCGGTGAACTCGGCGTTGCGCCGCCCCACTTCGCCGGCGGCCTTGTCGGTCAGGCGCTCGATCAGGTCGTCCGCCTTCACGCCGAGCCCCTTCCGCCCCGACACCTCGACGAACGGTTTGCCCGTGTCTTCGATCGACTCGTACCCGAGCTCGCGCGCCGTATTGTGGGTCAGCGCCACCATCTCGTACGAGTAGTGAACCGAGCGGCGCGCCTGTTCCTCGAAACCGAGCGCCGCGAGCGCCTGCTTCAGCAGCTTCTGGAGATACGCCTGCCGCGTGTCGATGACGTTGCACACCATCGTCGCGTGTCCGAACCCGGGGTGGTGCGGCGCGGCGGTGGACGGATCGGATGACGTGGACCAGAGCGGCGGCTCGTTGGGGACCTCCTCGAAGACGCGATAGCAGAAGTCGCGGTCCAGGAGGCCGTACTTCCACATCTGGAGCGCGATGTCTTTGCCGACGTAGGTGACGGTGCCGTCGGAGCGGACGATGACCTTCTCTTTCTGGACGTCGTGTGAGTCGCTCGGCTCCGCCTCGCGACCTGAATCCCCAGGGTCCACGTCGGACGTGTCATCGTCAATCTTCATCACCCAGCAGCCCTTCAGCTTGCCCTCGGTCTGCAGGAACACGTCGCCGGTCTTCTTCAGGAACTCGAACGCGTGCGCCCAGAACTTCATGCGCAGGATGTCGCCTTCCCACGTCAGCAGGTCGTACCGGATGTTCAGCCGGCGCATGGTCTTCAGGTGGCAGCGGACGACCCGTTCGGCAATGAAGGCCGCCAGATGAGCGGTGTCGTTGCCGCCATGCTCGATGGCGTGCAGCGCGGCCGCGCGGATCGTGAGGCGCGCCTTGTCGTCTCCATACCACTCGGTGACCTTCGCGTAGAGGTCCCAGCAGTAGTAATCGAAACGCGTGGACCCGGCGAGCGCGCGCACCTCGGCGAGCCCCTTGTGCTCCAGCTCGCGGAAGCCGACGACGACGTCGGCGACCTGAACGCCGGTGTCGTCGATGTAGTTCTGGATCTCGACCTCGCGCCCCTGGAACCGCAGGAGCCGCCCGAAGGCGTCCCCGAGCGCGGCGTTCCGCAGGTGGCCGATATGCGCCGCCTTGTTCGGATTGATCGCCGTGTGCTCGACGATGGTCTTGCCGGCCGTCGTGTCCGGCTTGAGCCGGACCGCTGACGACCAGCGCTGGAGCCAGTACGGCCGATCCAGAAAAAAGTTCAGGTACCCGTTGGGTGCGGCCTCGACCCGGGTGACGCCGTCGATCGGACCAAGGGCCGCGACGAGGTCCTGGGCGATGGCGCGCGGCGCCTTGCGAAGGCGGCGGGCCAGGGCAAAGGCCATGGGCACACTGATATCGCCGAGCGCGCGGCGCGGCGGCATTTCGAGGGCCATGTCGACGATCGCGGGATCGCCGGCCGGCAGGCCGAACAGGCGGCCGGCCGTCTCGGCCATGCGGGCGCGAACGAGCTGCTGGACGGGAAGAATCACAAATTATTCCGTGATACGATCTTCAGACGGTTTCTCATTCAGTTCAACCCAGCCTCTGGCGCGCGCGTGATCATGCGGCGTGTTGACGTTCTCGAACAGCGATCCATCATCGTACGGCGCGAGCGCCTCCGGTCCCAGCTCTCGCACCCGCACGTCCTCCAACAGGCCTGCCACCTGCAACGCGCCGCGCGCGATGCGGGCGCGGACGGCGGGGGCACACCGCTTCGAGTACAAGGCGCACAACGGCTCGAGGCCGCGGGCCGATCGCGGCACGACCGCGTCCACCTCGTCCTCGCCGCTCTCCGACACGAGCCGCGCGAGCAGCGCGCGCGTGACGAATGGCAGGTCGCACGCGAGCACCAGCACGCGATCGTGGACCGCGTCGAGCAGGGCGGAGTACAAACCGCCGAGCGCGCCCGCGCCGGGAATCGCGTCGGCGATGACAGGGAGCGCCAGGCCGGCGTAGCGCGACGGATCGTCGGCCACGATCCGGATGTCGTCCGCCACCGCCGAGAGCGCCGCCAGCTGGCGATCGATGATGCGCGCGCCGCCGATCATGAGCGAGGCCTTGTCGGCGCCGCCGAGCCGTCGCGCGCGGCCCCCCGCGAGAATGGCCCCCGACACAGCTGCCACGCGGGTGTCCACGCTCGACGTTACCATTATTTAACTTCGCTCGGTGGAGGCTCTTCATGTTCTCCACCTCGCTGCGCGCTCGGGCCGCCGCTGCGC
>DAIUEK010000004.1:0-5054 GCA_036845165.1 Vicinamibacterales bacterium
ACGAAAATGGCGTCGACCTTCTGCAGCGCATCTTCATGCTGCAGATAGCGGCCGCGATCGTCACGACCAACGGATACGTCGACAATACCGCCCAGGAGGCCACCCTGCTCCGGGAGATGGTGCAAGCGCACGGGTGGCGCCGCGTGATTATCGTCACCTCGAAGTACCACACCCGCCGGTCGAGTTTCGCCTTCCGGCGTGGTCTCGACGGGACAGGCGCGGAGGTCGTCATGCGGGCGTCACGGTACGACCCGTCGGATCCCGCGAACTGGTGGCGCCACCGCGCGGACTTCCGTTTCGTGACGGGCGAGTGGCAGAAGCTGGTCGCGTACCGGCTGGGGCTTGGCGGATAATCAGAGTGGAAGCGAACGGGGCCCGGTGGCCCTCCCGGTCTTCAAAATCGGTTGCTTCCCGCGTTGAGCGGGAGGGCTGAGTTCGACTCTCAGGCGCTTCCGCCAGCCTTCGCTCGCCTTCGGCGAACTTCGGCCAGGCACGCGAGTCACAGCAGTTTCAGGAACGCGGCCGTGTCCGAGAGATCCCTGAACACGATCCCGGCGCCGGTCTCGCGCAACTGCTCCACCGAGTACCCCCCCGTCGCGACCGCGACGGGCGTGGCCCCGGCGACCCTGGCACAGGCCACGTCGTGCGGCGTGTCTCCCACGACGAGCACGTCGGAGGGCTGGACGTCGGCGATGCCGCACTCGCGCGCGCGGCGAATCGCGACCGGCACGAGGTCGTTGCGGTTCGCCGAATCGCCGCCGAACGCCCCGCACGGAAAGTACCTCCACAGGTCGAAGTACTCCAGCTTGATCCGGGCCCCCTCGAGGAAGTTCCCGGTCAGGAGTCCGAGCGCCACGTCCTCGCGCCTCTGGAGCGCGTCGAGGAGCGGACGGATGCCCGGCATCATATCCTTCACCCCTCTCCCGGGCAGCTGGATCTCTTCCGCCAGGTGCGCCACGTACCGGCGGCGCAGCTGGTCGAGCAGCGTGGCGTCCAGCGCCCTGCCCGCATTCCGAAGGATGTCGTCGAGGATGATCCAGTCGGTGCGACCGGCGAGCGCCACGCCATCCATCGCGTTGTCGTGGCCGACGACGTCGGCGCAGGCGCGGTTCATGGCGCGCATTCCGGCGCCCCCGGTCAGCGTGAGGGTCCCATCAATATCGAAGAGGATGAGGTGCATTACGCGGCGGAGGCAGAGGCATGCTGCAGCATGCAGTGATCATAACTTGCGACGGCGGTCGCGCTCACGGGCGCGACGGTGGTCGCCCAGAAGGCCGCCCCGACACCCGCCTCCGGCGCGGGCATCGTCCGCGCGCACGCGGAACTACGGGAGAAGTCGGGCGTGAGCGGCGGCCCCCGCATCGCGTGCGGGGTGATTGAAAAGAAATAGGGCGCTTGTCACGAGGATCTCTCGCAGAGGGCGCAGACAAGCAGAGGGCGCTATTCTTTAGGAAAAACCACATATCCGCGCTCTCGGCTTGTCGGCGCCCTCTCGCGAGAGATCTTTAGAACCCGAAGAGTTTCCGGCGTGGTGGTTTAAGGTCGCCTGTAGCGCCCTGCAGCGCCAGGCGGCGCGTGGCCGCTGCCGCCGAGAACTCCGCGTCTTCGGAAATGATCAGGGTGGCGAGTGCGCGCGCGCCGGCGATGCGCGCGACCGCGTCGCCAAACGCCTTCCCCTGACCCGTGGCGAGCCTCGCCGTGGGATGCTCCAGGATCAAGAGCGCCGGATCCAGCGCCACGGCGCGCACCAGGTGCGCGCGCGCCTGGGTGGCCGTGTCCAGCGCCGCGATCGGGCGCTCCAGCGACTCGTCGTCGATGCCGGCCTCGCGCGCGAGCTCGATGACGCGGGCGGCGATATCCGGCTTCACCGGCTCGATGTCGAGCGTCAGCGACATCGCGAGGTTCTGGAGCAGCGTCACCGAGTCGAGCAGGACGGCGCGCGGGCTCACGATGCCGAACCGATCGAGCGAGGCGAGCCACGCCTCCCCGTCCGAGATCGACGCGGTGCTCTGCCCGAGGACGAGCACCTGCCCTTCGTCGGGCACGGACGCCCCCGTCACGAGATTCACGAGCACCTCGGCCGCCCCGGCGTCCAGGCCGGACACCGCGACGCGCTCGCCCGCCGCGATCGACAGATCGTTCATGCGCAGCGGCCGCAGCCCCTGGTACTGCTTCCGCACGTTGACGATGTGAAGAACGGGGGGTGCGGTCACTCGTGCGCGCGGCGGCGCTCGGCCGCGTTCCACAACGGCTCGAAGTCGGCCGGGGGAAGCGTGACGCTCCCGAGCCGCGAGATGCGGTGACCGGTGTCGCCGTGGAAGTCCGATCCGCCGGTGACGAGGAGCCCGAGCTCGGCCGCGAGCGCGCGGTACCGGGCCTCGGTGGGTTCGTCGTGGTCCGAATGGCGCGCCTCGATCGCGTCGAGGCCCGCGGCCCCGAGCGGCGCAATGAGGTCGTCGCTCCCGCGAATGCCCGGATGCGCGAGCGACGCAATCCCGCCGGCGTCGTGCACGATGTCGACGGCGTCCTCGGGGGTCGCGCCGCGTCGGGCGACGTAGGCCGGGCCGCCCGATTCCAGGAAACGATCGAACGCTTCGTCGCTGGTGCGCACGTAACCGGCGTGGACGAGCGCCACGGCAATGTGCGGCCGGCCGACGCTGTGACCCGACGCCGCGGCCCGGAGGATGGGATCCACGTCGATCGGGCACCCGATCGCGGACAGGCGATCGCGAATCTCCGTCACCCGCCGGATCCGCTCCTCGCGCTGCCGCTCCAGAAAGGCGCGCAGGGTCGCAGACGATGTGTCGATGAAGTAGCCGAGGACGTGGACGTCGCGCGCGTTGGCGACGGCGCTGATCTCGATGCCGGGAATCAGGTCGAGACCCGCGTCACGGGCCACGGCGCGGGCGGCGTCGCAGCCCGCGGTGGTGTCGTGATCGGTGATGCTGATGACCGTCAGGCCCGCGGCGCGGGCCCGGTGAACGAGCTCCGACGGCGAAAGGGCGCCGTCGGAGGCTGTCGTGTGAAGGTGAAGGTCGATCAGTCTTACACGCTGAAAGAAGACCCGCAGCCGCAGGTGGACTTGGCGTTCGGGTTCTTGATCGTGAAGCCGCCGCCCGTGACGTTATCGACGAAGTCCACTTCGGCGCCCGTCAGGTAGCGCGCGCTGATCGGGTCGACCAGCAGCTTGACGCCGTTCGACTCGATGACGGCGTCGGTCGTCGCGTCGCCCTCGCCTTCGTCGATCATCAGGCCGTACTGGAATCCCGAGCACCCGCCGCCCTGCACGAACACGCGCAGGCCCGCCGTGGTCTTGTTTTCTTCCGTGAGCAACTCGTTTATCTTTTCCGCCGCCGTGGGGGTCACATGGATATTCATTTCTGCCATTCTCCTCGGGTAGTCCTTGATTATACACTGGCCCCGTGGCCCCTGACGTGACGCACGCCCCAGCCCGCCGCGCCGCCCAGGCGCTCCTCGACCGCCATGTCATTGGACGCCTCTGGAGGCGCGACGTCTCCGTCTGGGGGGCCGAGCCCGGAAGCGACGTCGGAGAGGCGATCGGCAACCGCCTCGGCTGGCTCGACCTGCCGACCGGCATGGAGCCCGGGCTCGACCGGGTCGAGGCGCTGGCGGACGAGGTGCACCGGGAGGGGATCTCGACCGTGTACCTCCTGGGCATGGGGGGCAGCAGCCTGTGCGCCGAGGTGATGCGCACGGTGTACGGCGTCCGCGACGGCTACCCGCAGCTGGTCGTGATGGACACGACCGATGAAGCCGCCATCACCGGGGCGCTCGCCCGGCTCGAGCCGGCGCGCACGGTCTTTCTCGTCGCGAGCAAGAGCGGCGGCACGATCGAACCGGCGTCCATGGAGAAGCTGTTCTGGCACCACATGTCCGCCGCCCTCGGCGCGGCGGCGGGCCGGCACTTCATCGCCGTCACCGATCCCGGGACGGGCCTGGCGCAGCTCGCGGACGAGCGCGGCTACCGCCAGAGCTTCCTCAACCCGCCTGACATCGGCGGCCGGTTCTCGGCGCTGTCCCTCTTCGGCCTGGTGCCAGGCGCGCTCGTCGGCGCGCCGATGCGCGAGATGCTCGCGGCGAGCGCCGACATGGCGGCGGGGTGCCGTCAGGAGAATCACCAGAACGCGGGGCTCGAGCTCGGCGCGTTCATCGGCGCGAATGCCGCGGACGGACGCGACAAGCTCACCGTGGTCCTCCCGCCATCGCTGCGCTCGCTTGGCCTCTGGATCGAGCAGCTGGTCGCGGAGAGCACCGGCAAACACGATAAGGGCGCGCTGCCCGTGGTCGACGAACCGATCGGCAGACCCGAGGAGTACGGCACCGACCGGTGTTTCGTCGCGGTGTCTACGGATCGCGACGCGCCTGATGACTCACGGCTGGCCGTGCTGGAGGCGGCGGGCCATCCCGTGCTCAGGCTCAGCACGCGCATCGCCGCGCTCGGCGCGGAGTTCTTCCGCTGGGAATTCGCGACCGCCATCGCCGGGGCGATCCTCGGCATCAACCCGTTCGACGAGCCGAACGTCGCGGAAGCCAAGGAGATGACGAAGAAGATCCTGGCGAACGGGGACACGAGCGGCGGGACGCCGGCGGCGTCCGCGGCGGGGATCTCGGTCTACTCGCGCTTCGCCGGCGCGACCCCCGCCGAGGTCGTGCACGCCGCGATCGCATCACTGAAACCGCGCGATTACGTCGCGTTCCTGTCCTACCTGTCCGGTACTCGTGAGATGGAAGCCGCGATTGCGGAGATTCGCGAAACGATCCGATCGCGCACGCGCGTCGCCACGACGTACGGTGTCGGGCCCCGGTACCTGCACTCGACCGGCCAGTACCACAAGGGCGGGCCGAACACGGCGGTCGCCTTCGTGATCACAGGCGAGGACGCGACGAGCACGCCCATTCCGGACGCGCCGTACACGTTTGCGCAGCTGAAGCGCGCGCAGGCGGTCGGCGACTTCCAGACGCTGGAAGCGCACGATCGCCGGACGGTGCGGATCCACTTCGACAAGGGCGTCGATCCGGTGGCTGGGCTGAAG
>DAIUEK010000004.1:5154-18000 GCA_036845165.1 Vicinamibacterales bacterium
GGAAAGAGGGTGACGTCGAGATGCCACATCGCCTCGGGCGTGCCGAACTGCAGCAGCGAGACGCCCGCGACGCGATCGATGCAGCGCGCGTAGAACTGCGCGGCGCCGCCGATGGCGTTCAAATACACGGCGCCTGATGCCTTCAGGCCGGCGAGCGTCTTCGCGCCCATCCCCCCCTTGCCGATCACAACGCGCACGCCGTAGCGCTCGAGGATCTCGGCCTGGTACGGCTCTTCGCGGATGCTGGTGGTGGGGCCTGCGGCCGTCACCTTCCACCCGCCTTCGCCTGCCGGCTTCGGCGGGGCAGGCCCGACTACGTCATCTTTCACCACGACCGGACCGCAGTGGTAGAGCACGCCGCCGCGCATGTCGACGGGGGGCTCGTGTTTCATCAGGTGCGCGTGCACGGCGTCGCGGCCCGTGTACATCCGTCCCGAGATGAGGACGACGTCGCCGACCTTCAGGGCGCGGACCTGGGCCTCGGAAATCGGCGCCTGGAGCGTCACCTCACGGCCCGTGCGCGGGAAGCCGGCCGCGAGCTGCTCGGGGGTCAGCATCGGCACCGACGGCGTGTCGCCGTCGCGATAGCGCCACGACGCGATCGCGCCGGACTGCGCGTCGAGCATGACGCCGAGGCGCCGGAACGCCCAGCAGTCGTACGCGATCGAGACGAAGAAGCACGCGGGCAGCCGGTTGAACGCCCCGATCTTACAGCCGATGAGCGACGTCTTGCCGCCGAAGCCCATGGGCCCCACCCTCAGCTGGTTCGCCGCGTCCATGACGGCGTCTTCGATTTCCGCGAGCCGCGGATCCGGGTTGATGTCATCGAGCGTGCGGAACAACTGCTCTTTCGCGTGGAGGTAGCCCGACGTGCGGTCGCCGCCCACGCAGACGCCGACGGCGCCGGGGCTGCACCCCTTGCCCTGCGCCGTCCAGACGGCGTGGAGAATGCACGTGCGGACCCCGTCGAGCGTGCGATCCGCGCGGCCGAGATGATCGAGCTCCGCGGGCAGCGAGTACTGTGCGTTCGTGTTCTCGCAGCCTCCCCCTTTCAGGATCAGCTTCACGTCGATCGCGTCGCGCTCCCACTGCTCGAAGTGGATGATCGGGGTCCCCGGCCCGAGGTTGTTGCCCGAGTTCTCGCCGGTGATCGAATCGACCGAGTTGGGCCGCAGCTTGCCCAGTTTCGTCGCCTCCGCGATGGCCGCCTTGATCTGCTGCGTCATCCAGATCTGGTTCGCGCCCACCGGCACTTTGATCTCGAAGGTGGGCATGCCGGTGTCCTGGCAGATCGGCCCCTCGCAGCTCGCCGCCTGGTCGATGTTCTGCGCGATGATCGTCAGCGCCTGCCCGGCGCGCGTCGCCGCCTCTTCCGTCTCGAGCGCCAGCCCCATCGCCTTCCGGACGTCGGGCGGCAGGTCGGTCGAGGTGCGCGTGATGAGCTGAAGGACGCTGTCGAAGAAGGACGGAAGCATACCGGGCAGTATAATTGAGAGCGGAATGACCACGCGTGTGGAGCGCGATCCCCTCGGCGAGCTGCGCGTCCCCGCCGACGCGTACTACGGCGCGCAGACGCAGCGCGCCGTCGAGAATTTTCCGATCAGCGGGCTGAAGGCCCCTGCCCCGCTCGTCACCGCCACCGTCCTCATCAAGCAGGCGTGCGCGCGCGCCAACGCGTCCCGCGCGCGCCTCGATCCCGTCATCGCCCAGGCGATCGTCCAGGCGGCTGACGAAATCCTTGACGGACGGCTTCGCGATCAGTTTGTCGTCGACGTGTACCAGGCGGGGGCGGGCACGTCGCACAACATGAACACGAACGAGGTGCTGGCGAACCGCGCCGCCGAGATCCTCGGCGAACCGAAGGGGACCTACACACGCGTGCACCCCAACGATCACGTCAACATGGGGCAGTCGACCAACGACGTCTTTCCCACCGCGACGCGCCTGTCCATCCTGCTGGTCCTGCCGGATCTCTTGAAGTCCGCCCTCGGACTCGCCGACGCGCTGGACGCCAAGGCGGCCGCTTTTGCGCACGTGCTGAAGACCGGCCGCACGCACCTGCAGGACGCCGTCCCGATGACGCTCGGCCAGGAGTTCAGCGGCTACGGCGCCAACGTCCGTCACGCGGCCGCGGAGCTCGCGCACGCCGCGAACAGCCTCCACGAGTTGAACCTCGGGGCGACGGCGGTCGGCACCGGTCTCAACGCCGGTGACGAGGTCACGCGGGACAGCATCACGAATCTCGCCCGCGCCACCGGCCTCGCGCTCGAGCCCGCGCGCAACCGGTTCCGCGTCACGCAGAGCATGGGCGACGTGCTCGCCTATTCGGGCGCGCTCCGCCGGCTCGCCGTCGAAGTCGACAAGGTGGCCTCCGATCTGCGGCTCCTCAGCATGGGGCCGCGCGCCGGCATCGCGGAGATCCAGCTGCCGCCGGTGCAGCCCGGCTCCTCCATCATGCCGGGGAAGGTGAACCCCTCGGTCCCCGAGATGGTCAACCAGGTCTGCCAGCAGGTGTTCGGCTGCGATGCCGCGATCCTCGCGTCGGCGGCGGCCGGGCAGCTGGAGCTGAACGTCATGATGCCGGTGATGGCGTGGAATGCGCTGCACGCGTCGACGATCCTCGGGAACGCGATGCGGGTCTTCGCCGACCGCTCGGTCGCCGGCATCGTCGCCGACGAGGCGCGGTGCCGGGAGCTGCTCGACCGCAGCACGGCGGTGGCGACGGCCCTCAGTCCCTACATCGGATACGCGGAGACCGCCGACATCGCCAAGCTCGCGGTGAAGACCGGCCGCTCGATCGCCGACATCGTCCGTGAGCGCGCGCTGATTCCAGAAGACACGCTGGCCGAGATCCTCTCCCCCGAGGAGATGACCACGCCGGGGATTCCGGGGTCGAAGGAGCAATGAGGAAGAGGCTTGTCGCCGCGGTCGTGCTCGCCTGCCTTGCCGTCTGCGCACGGGTGCCGCTCGCCGCCCAGCACGCGCGCCTCTTTCCGCCGCAGGACCTCGGGCTCCTGGAAGGGCCGGACCGCGACGCCTGGCAGCGCCCCGATCAGATCATGGACGCGCTCCTCATCGGCGAAGGCAGTGTGGTCGCGGACCTCGGCGCCGGCGGTGGATGGTTCACGGTGCGGCTGGCCCGGAGCGTGGGCCCCAACGGGCTCGTGTACGCCGAGGACATCCAGCCGCAGATGATTCAAGCGATCGACCGCAGGGTGCAGCGCGAAGAGCTGCACAACGTGAAGACGGTGCTGGGCACGCCCGTGGATCCCCGCCTGCCCGCGAGCTCGGTCGACGCCGTGCTGATCGTCGACGCGTATCACGAGATGGAGCAGCCGGTCGCGCTGTTGCGGAATGTCGCGAAGGCGCTCAAACCCACCGGCATCGTCGGCATCGTCAACTACAAGAAGGACGGCGGTGGGCCCGGCCCGAGCATGGAGGAGCGCGTCGACCCTGACAAGGTGATCGCGGACGCGCGCGCCGCCGGCCTCGATCTGCGCAAGCGCGAGAACTTTCTTCGCTACCAGTACCTGCTGACGTTCGGCCTCCCGCCGAAATGACGGGACTGCCCCGCTTCTTCGCGGAATACCAGGACCGCGTCGCCATGGAGCTCCGGCGCCTTGTCCCGGGCGATGGGGGCCCGGTGGAACGCGCGATGGCTTACACGGCGCTCGCGCCGTCGAAGCAGGTGCGCGCGATCCTCGTGATGCTCTGCGCGGAATTGTGCCGGGGCCACGCCGCGCAGGCGGTGCCCGCCGCGGCGACGATTGAACTCGTGCACGCGTCGTCTCTCATCCTCGACGACCTGCCGTGCATGGACGACGCGCCGTTGCGGCGCGGACGTCGGGCCAACCACCTGGAGTCCGGCGAGGCCATCGCGATCCTCGCGGCGTTCGGGCTCCTCAATCTTGCATACGGCGCCCTGGCCCGCGCCTACGAGCCGGGGATGGCTTCGCGGATGTCGTCTATCCTGTCTGAGGCCGTGGGGCCCGCGGGCCTGATCGGCGGACAGGCGCTCGACCTGCAGGCCACCGATCAGCACGTCAGCTTCGAGACCCTCGAACGGATCCACCGCGGCAAGACCGGCGCGCTGTTCGTCGCCGCCGCCGCGTGCGGGGCGATCACGGCCGGCGCGGCCGCGGAGCCTATCGCCGCGCTGTCGGCGTACGCGAAGAATCTCGGTCTCGCGTTTCAGATCGTGGACGACCTCCTCGACGTGTCGGGAGATCCCGCCATCACGGGGAAGGCGGTCCGCGCCGACGCACGTAAGACGACGTTCGTGTCGTTCAGCGGCGTGGAGGGGGCGCGGCAGCTGGCGGCGGAGCTGTGCGAGACCGCCGATCGCGCCCTGACGCCTTTCGGCGCCGGGGCGGATCGCCTGCGGGCGCTCTCCGCGTTCGTCGCCGCGAGACGGCTGTGAGCTCGGATCCACGGAACCCCTTGAACCCCTTGAACCCTGTGCAAGGCGATCGACGCGATCCCCGCGTAGACGATCTGCGGCAGCAGCTCAGGTCGCTCGGCTATCTCGACGCCGGCGTCGATCGCTTCCTGCTGGCGCCCGCGCGTGACACGCGGGGGCCGGTCGCGCTGGCCGCGCGCTCGAGCGTGCGTGTGGGCCTCCTCGGCGGCGTGCTCCTCGGTCCCGCCGCGGCGATCGGCCTCGGCGCGCGCCTCCCGGGCCTCGTCAGCGGCGTGCAGGACGCCCTGGTCCTGGCGGTGTACCTCGGCGTCCTCTTCATCCTCGCGGTGACCGCCGTGTCCCTCCTGATGAGTATCGGCGCGACGGGCATCGCGCGGGCGCGCGACGCACGCTTCGCGCGCCGCGCCGCGGCCGTGTCGCGGACGGCCGGATGGATCTTTTCGACGGCGTGTCTCCTGTATCTGACGCTCTGGTGGCGGAACGCCAACGCCGGGTTCAGCTGGGCCGCGCCGGCCTGGACCGCGTTCGCACTCGGCGTCGCGGTCGCCATCAGCCTGCTCCTCGGCCACGCGCAACGCATCACCACGCTCGCGGTGCTCGCCGCGGCCGCGGGTCCCGCGGCCTCGCTGCCGCCGGCAGGCCTCCGATCGTGGCGCATCGTGCTCGCGGGAGGAGCCGTCGCCTTCGTCGGGGCCGCTGCGCTCCTCGTGTCGACGGCGTCAGCCGACGCTCCAGGAGGGCCCGATCATCCGCCCCTCAGCGTGGTCTCGAACGGGACGGCACTGCGTGTCGTCGCCATCGATGGCTTCGACCCTGCCATGTACGACACGTTCGCGCCTCAGCTCGCCCAGAGGTTTGTCGGAATCCGCGTGCGGCTGCAGGCCCAGGACACCTCCGATCCCGCGCGCGCCTGGACGACGATCGCCACGGGCGAGCAGCCGGACGTTCACGGGGTGCGCGGCATTGAAACTCGACGGGTCGCCGGCGTCCAGGGCCGCCTCGCGACGGGAGGCGGCGCGATCGCGCGGACGGTGCGCGCCGCGACGGACCTCGTCCGGCTCACGAGGCCGTCCGTGGCCAGCCGCGACGAGCGGCGGGCGAAAACGGTGTGGGAGATCGCGGAAGAAGCGGGCCTGAGAACCGCGGTCGTGAACTGGTGGGCCACGTGGCCCGCCCCGCCGGGCACGGGCATCGTCATTACGGATCGCGCCCTGCTGCGGCTGGAGCACGGCGGGGCTCTCGATGGGGAGATGGCGCCTCCGGCCTTGTATGAACAGCTGCGCGCAGCATGGCCCGGCATCCGCCAGCACGCGCACGATGCCGCGGCCGCCCGCTTCAGGAGCGTGGTCGATCCGCAAACGGCCACAGTGCTCCGCCGATCCGCTGAGCTCGACGCGACGATTGTCGGCGTCTTCCTGTCGCTCCCGGATCCCGGGCGCGATCTCGACGTGGTCTACCTGCCCGGGCTGGATATCGCGCAGCACGCGCTGCTCGCCACGCCGGAAGGGGCAGCCCAGACGCCGTCAGCGGTCGCGGCCCGCGTCGACGCGCTGCGCAGCTACTACGAATTCCTGCGCGATGTCGCTGAACCACTCATGACGCCGGTGACACGCACCGACGTCGTCATCGTCATGCAGCCCGGACGGGTGCAGACGCCGGCCGACGGCGTCCTCGCGATGTTTACGGTACCGGGCAACGACATGCCCGCCGGCGTTCGAGATGCCGGGGTTGCGCGCGTCGAGGACATCGCGCCGACATTGCTCCAGACCCTCGGAGTCCCCCTGAGCCGCGAGTTCGCGGGCGGCGTCGTGCGATGGTTTCGCGCGGGGGGTGCCAGACGGTACGTCGACACCTATGGCCGCCCGTTTACCGCGCCGGCGTCCCGCGAAGGACGGCCGCTCGATCAGGAGATGATCGATCGGCTCCGGAGTCTTGGGTACGTGAAGTGAATGGTCACCGGTTGCCGGTTGCCAGTTACCTGTTACCAGCAGGAGAGAACGAAGATCGTAATGGAAACTGGGCACTGGCAGCTGGGAACTGGAAGCCGGAAGCTGGGAGCTGGGAACCGGGAACCGGAAACCTCTAGCGTAAGAAGTGCCAAGCGGCCGGGAGCACGGTGGCGGCGAGGATGACCTTGAGGATATCAGCGGGGATGAAGGGGACGAGGCCGGTGCGCGCGGCGGTCGTCAGTCCGACATGCGGCGCGCCGAACGCCATCCATGCGACGCCGCAAGCGAAGATGATCGCCAGGCCCGCGCCCATCGCCGCGACCGACGTGATGTAGCGGCGATCGAACCCACGCTCCGCGAGCGCGCCGGCGACACACGCCGCGAGCGGGTAGCTCATGAGGTAGCCGCCAGTGGGGCCGAGCAGCCGCGCGAAACCCTGCGGCAGCACCGGCGACGCGGCGAAGACGGGCAGACCCGCGAGACCGAGGGCGATATAGAGCACCTGGCTCGACATGCCGAGCCGGGACCCGAGCGCCGCTCCGCCGAGGAGGACGATCATGGGCTGCAGGGTGAACGGCACGGGCGTGAACGGGAGCGGGATACTGACCTGGGCGGCGACGATGGTCAGGACCGTGACGAACAGGACGGCGGCGGCGCGCAACGCGGACGACACATCCGCGCTGGCGGAGACGACCTGCAGCAGCGTGCCGCTGTCCAGCCGATCGATGCGGGTACTCACGCGTCGGAATTCTACTATATGCGTACAGCACTGACAATTGCAGGCAGCGATTCGGGTGCCGGCGCCGGCATCCAGGCGGACCTGAAGACGTTTGCGGCCTACGGCGTGTACGGCACGAGCGCGATCACGGCGGTCACGGCGCAGAACACCCTCGGCGTGACGGCGTGGGAGCCGGTGTCGACCGAGCTCGTCATCGCGCAGATCGAAGCGGTGGGAGGGGATCTCCCGCCGGGCGCCGTGAAGACCGGCATGCTCGCGACGGCCGCCATCGTCGAAGCGGTCGCCGCGGCGATCGCGAGCCTCGATCTCCCCAACCTCGTCGTCGATCCCGTGATGATCGCGAAGGGTGGGGCGCGGCTGCTTCGCGAGGATGCCGTCGCGGCCGTCAGGACCGAGCTCCTGAAGCTCGCCGACGTGGCGACGCCGAACATCCCGGAAGCCGAGGTCCTCGCGGGCTTCTCCATCCGTACCCTCGACGACATGCGCGCAGCGGCCCGGCGGATCCGGGCCCTGGGCCCGCGCGTCGTCGTCGTGAAGGGGGGACATCTCGCGATCGAACGATCGGGTGACCTCGGGGGCGACGACGTGGTCGACGTGGTGTGCACGCCGGACGGGGAATTCGATCTCCGCGGACCGAGACTCGAGACGCGCCACACGCACGGCACGGGCTGCACGTTTGCGGCGGCGATTGCCGCGGGCCTGGCGCTCGGGCATCCCGTCGACGAAGCGCTGCGATCGGCGCGCGCGTACCTGGAAGGGGCCATCCGGCATGCCCCTCGTCTCGGGCGCGGGCACGGCCCGCTCAACCATTTCTGGCGGTTATACTGAACAGATGCCTGTCCCGCCGAAGCTCCCGAGCGAAGGCGGACTTGTCTCGCCGAAGCCGCGAAGCGGCGAAGGCGGACCTGTCCCGCCGAAGCGGCCGAGCGAAGGCGGACCTGTCTCGCCGAAGCCGAGAAGCGGCGAAGGCGGACACCTGTTCGAGGTGACCGCGGCGACGCTGGATCCGGCGGCGGTCGCGGCGGCGGTCGCCCGGAGTGGCGACGGCGCCGTCACCACGTTCGTGGGACTCGTGCGCGACCACAACGCGGGGCGCCGGGTCCTGTGGCTGGATTACGAGGCCTTCGCGCCGCTCGCCGTGAAGGCCTTCGAGCAGGTCGCGTCGGAGGCGGCCGCCCGGTGGCCTGGCGCACGGATGGCCATCCATCATCGCACCGGCCGGGTGGCGATCGGCGAGGCGAGCGTCGCTATTGCGGCGGCGTCCCCGCACCGGGCTGATGCGTTCGCCGCGTGCCGCTACGCGATCGAGCGCGTGAAACAGATTGCGCCGATCTGGAAGCACGAGCACTTCGAAGGGGGGGACGTCTGGATCGAAGGGGCGACCGCGCACCCTTCCGACGAAGCGGCGCGCCTGGCGGCGCTGGAGCGCGCGTGCACGTAAACATCCGGCTGTTCGCGCGGCTGCGCGAGCTGGCCGGCGCCTCAGAGCTGCGCCGCGACGTCCCCGACGGCTGCGCCGCCGCCGACGCGTGGACCACGCTGGTCGCGGAGTTTCCCGCGCTCGGCGAGTACAACCGCCACATCTCGTGCGCGGTCAACGAGGAATACGCGCGCCTGACGGTGACGCTCCACGACGGGGACGAGGTGGCCTTCCTGCCACCGGTATCGGGTGGTTGAGCGTCGTGCGCGAAACGAGCGTGAGCGAGTGAGCCACGCGAGCGGAGCGGGGATCGCAGGGGTCCCCGCGAGCGCGCGTGCAGGGGGTCCGGGGGCGAAGCCCCTGGAAGGAACATGTTCGATAAGTTGACGTCCGTCGAGAACAAGTACGAGCAGATGGCGGCCGAAATGCAGGACCCCGCGGTCCAGGCCGACAACGCGAAGTTCCGCGCGCACGCGAAGGCGCTCGCGGAGATGCAGCCGCTCGTCGACCGGTTCCGTGAGTACAAGGGGGTCATCACCGAGATCAACGCGACGGAGGAGATGCTCAAGGATCCGGAGATGCGCGAGCTCGCGCAGGAGGATCTCACGCAGCTCGAAACGCGCCGCGACGCGCTCGTCGCCGACATCAAGGTGCTCCTCGTCCCGAAGGATCCCAACGACGCCAAGAACATCATCCTGGAAATCCGCGCGGGCACGGGGGGCGACGAGGCGTCGCTGTTCGCGGCGGACCTGTTCCGGATGTACTCGCGGTTCGCCGAACGCAACGGCTGGAAGATCGAAATGCTGTCGATGAACGACAGCGGCGCCGGCGGCCTCAAGGAAGTCGTCGCGATCATCGCGGGCAAGAACGTCTACAGCCGGTTGAAATACGAGAGCGGCGTCCACCGCGTGCAGCGCGTGCCGGCCACCGAGGCCAGCGGGCGCATCCACACGTCGACGGCGACGGTCGCCGTGCTGCCCGAGGCGGAAGAGGTCGACATCCACATCGAGGCGAAGGACCTCCGCATCGACACCTTCTGCTCGAGCGGCCCCGGCGGCCAGAGCGTGAACACGACCTACTCGGCGGTGCGCATCACGCACCTGCCCACCAACACCGTCGTGTCGCAGCAGGACGAGAAGTCACAGGTCAAGAACCGGGCGAAGGCGATGAAGGTCCTCCGCTCGCGCCTCTACGAGATGGAGCTGCAGAAGCAGAACGACGCGATCGCGAAGGATCGAAAATCACAGGTCGGCACGGGTGAACGGTCGGAGAAGATCCGGACGTACAACTTCAAGGAAAACCGCGTCACCGACCATCGCGTCGGCTTCACCATGCACCAGCTCGACGCCGCGCTCGACGGCGACCTCGACGACCTGATCGACGCCGCCGTCATGCACTTCACGTCCGAACAGCTCAAGGATGCGACCGCGGGGGAGGGTCCGCCTGATGACACTGGGAGATCGGATCGCCCGGGCCCGTGAGGCCCTCGAGGCCGCCGGCATCTGGGATCGCGACACGGGGCTCGACGCGGAGGTCCTGGCCCGCACGGTCCTCGCCTGCGATCGTGCCAGCCTCATCGTCCGGCTGCGCGACGAGGAGCCGGCCGACTTCGAGGCGTCCTACGGCCTCCTGGTCAATCGGCGAGCCCGCCGCGAGCCGATGGCGTACATCATCGGCGAGCGCGAGTTCTGGGGCCTGCCCTTCGAAGTGACGAGGGCCGTCCTCATCCCCCGCCCCGAAACCGAGCTCATCGTGGAGGAAGCGCTCGAGCTGTTCCAGGGGAACAACGCGCCCGGCATGATCATCGACGCGTGCACGGGCAGCGGCTGTCTCGCGGTGGCGCTCGCCGTGGAATTCGAGCACGCCCAGGTGATCGCCACGGACATCTCCGAGGCGGCGCTGAGGGTCGCCCGCCGGAACGCCGTTCGGAACGGCGTGGGCGCGCGCATCGACTTCAGGGAGGGGGACCTGCTGGATCGCGTCACCGAACGCGCGGATCTGATCGTCTCCAATCCTCCCTACGTCGCCTCGCGCGACGAGGCGGGCATGGTCCCCGAGGTCCGCGAGCACGAGCCGCACATCGCGCTGTTCGCGGGAGACGACGGCCTGGACATGTTTCGCCGGCTGTTTCCTTCGGCGGACACGCGCCTGCGGCCGGGCGGCGCGTTCATCGTCGAAGTTGGCTACGATCAGGACGGGGCGGTCGCCGCGATCGCCGCGAGGAACGGATGGCGGCTCAGCCACGTGCGCCAGGACCTGCAGGCCATTACGCGCACACTGATATTCGTCCGTGAACCCTGAGCCATAAGCCATGAGCCATGAGCCCTCCGAGATGTCCGAGTGCCTGTTCTGCAAGATCGGACGGAAGGAAATCCCTGCGACGCTCCTTTACGAGGATGCGGAGATGTTCGTCGTGCCCGACATCAACCCGCAGGCGCCGCTCCACGCGCTCATCATTCCGCGGCGTCATATCGCGACGTTGAATGACCTGTCGCCGGAGGATGACGCGCTGGTAGGAGGGATGATGCGTCGCGCGGCGGCGATCGCCGCCGAGAAGGGGTACGCCGAGCGCGGGTTCCGCACCGTCTTCAACGTCAACGCGGACGGCGGCCAGGCCGTGTACCACATCCACCTGCACCTGCTCGCCGGCCGTCAGCTGACGTGGCCGCCGGGATGACATGGGTGCTGGGTGCTTGGGACTGGGTGCTGGGTCCGTGCTCTTGCTCGGTGCGTAATGTCGCTCAACCCAGCGCTCGGAACGCACCAAGCACCCATACCCAGGCACCCAGCACCAAGCACCAGCTGCGTCTAGGAATTCTGCGCTAGCAGATAGTGCCCGCGGCCGGACGCGCGCGACAGGAAGAAGTCGACGACCTGGTAGCCGCGCGGGAGGTAGTGCTGAAAGATGGCGCGCGTCGCCAGGCGCCATTCGAGCGCGAGGTCCGGATCCTGCAACTGCATCTCGGCGACGCCGACCGGAATCTCTACCAGTAACCGTGGCACGCTCAGCGAGAGGTCCCCGGGGCCCGGCGCCAGCCAGCGCCCCGCCGGCCGCGAGGGATTGACGAGCGGCGCCGCGGCGACCGGCGCGTCACGCACCACGCCCACACCACCGCGGGCGATCCGCCGCTCCACGTGCGGCGTGTCCAGGCGCCACTCCGCGACGAAACGATCGGTCGGCGATCCGCGATGCAGCGGGCTGCTCGACTCGCCGTAGATGTTCTCTTCGTACTCCGCCACCCCGACGCCGAGCTTGGCGAAGTTCAGGTGCGCATTCAGTGCCTGGAGCGGATCGTAGGTCCACTCGATCAGGGTGACGCCCATCTGGAGGGACCGGGCGCGCTGCGCGAGCTTCAGCTGGAGGCCAAGCCCCGCGTCGCGGGCATCTTTCGTGACGCCCAGCATGTGCGACCACTGGGTGAGCCGTCCGTCCTTCACCGAGGGGATGGAATAGACAAAGCCCTTCATCGTCTCGCGGCCGCCGTCCGCGTCGAACGCGCCGAGGAGAATGCCGCCGCGCTTCGCCGAGACGACGAGCACCGGCGGCGGGACGACGTCCTCGGCGTCGGTGTAGCCCCAGATGTCCTTCTCGAGCGCCGCCACCTGCCGGCACTCCTCAATCGTCGTGAGGTCCCGGATGATCACAGGAGACCTCTCACCTCGCGGAGCGACTGGATGACGGGCACACCGGGCCTGGCTCCCTTCGACAGACCCGATCGCGCGACGAGGATGCCGCGCATCCCGAGACTCAGGGCGCCCTCGATGTCGTGCGGCACGCTGTCCCCCACCATCACCGCCTCACTCGCCGCGACGCCCGCGCGGCGCAACCCTTCCTCGAAGATGGAGGGATGCGGCTTCATGTACCCGTGGTCGGACGAGGAGATCGCGACCGTGAACAGGCCGTGCAGCTCGAAATGGGACTCGAAGGTCGCGAGAGACCGGTGCGAGTTCGAGATGAGGCCGATCGTGAACCCGTCCGCGTGCAGCGCGCGCAGCACCTCGGGCACTTCTTCGTACAGCGTGAAGTGATGGCATCCGGGCCACGCGTCGTACAGATCGCGGGCGGCGGCAACGGCGCCGGGACCGCTCCCGCCCATGCCCTCGATGATGCGCCGCGTGTACTCGACGAAGATCTCCGGATCGTACACGCCTCCGTCCACGTCGAGGGTCGCCGAGGCCGCCGCCACCGCGGCGTCGAACAGCGACGGGTCCACGGTCACGCCGTGCCGCGCGCACGCCTCCGAGTACCCGTGCCCCTGGAACGCGGGCCCCGGGCGGATCAGCGTGAAGTCGACGTCGAAAAATACCGCGCGGGTCA
>DAIUEK010000005.1:0-1521 GCA_036845165.1 Vicinamibacterales bacterium
GCCATAAAACATGAAGGCATCGTCCGAGTCCGGACTATGCGCGACGGTAATTCTTTGGTGAGACATCAGAAAAGTCTACCGCAACGTCAGGCGGAAGTGACCTGCCTGCGCAGCGCCGAGACCACAGTCGACACGCGATCGATCGCAAAGTCGATCTCCGCCGCCGTCGTGTGGCGGCCGAGACCGAATCGGATGGAGGCACCCGCGAGGGCGGATGTGGCGCCGATCGCCTCGAGGACGTGCGACGCGGCCTGGCTGCCGGAGCTGCACGCCGACCCGGTGGAGACCGCGAGGTCACCGAGCGCCATCAGCAGCGCTTCCCCTTCCACGCCGTCAAAGCTCACATGAAGGTTGTGCGGCAGGCGATGGGCGAGCGACCCGTTGACGCGGACGTCCGGCACCCGGCCTCGAAGCCCTTCGAGCAGCCGGTCGCGCAGGCCGCCGAGCCGCGCCGCTTCCCCGGCCATTTCGAGGCGGCAGATCTCGGCCGCGCGGCCGAGCCCGACGATCCCCGGCACGTTGAGCGTGCCGGAGCGCAAGCCGTTTTCCTGGCCGCCGCCGCCAATCTGCGGCGTGAGCGCGAGTCTCGGCCTGGTCCGGCCCACGAAGAGCGCGCCGCAGCCCTTCGGGCCGTAACACTTGTGCGCCGTCAGCGACAGCAAATCGATGTGCATCGCGCGGACGTCGATCGGGATTTTCCCGGCCGCCTGCGCGGCGTCGGTGTGCAGCAGCGCGCCGTGCGCGTGCGCGATGGCGCCGATTTCGGCCAGGGGCTGCAGCGTGCCGATCTCGTTGTTCGCGGCCATGACGCTGACGAGGATGGTGCCGGGTGTCATGGCGCGTGTCAGGGCGTCGAGATCGATCAGGCCGTCGCGCTGGACACCCAGCACCGTGACGTCGCAGCCCTGCCGTTCGAAGCCGCGGCAGACGTCCAGCACCGACTTGTGCTCCGTCGCAACAGTGACGACGTGCCGGCCGCGGTCGCGTCGCGCGTCGACCGCCCCTTTCAGCGCCAGGTTATTGGACTCGGTCGCGCCGCTCGTGAAGGTGATCTCGCCCGCGCTCGCGTGGACGAGCGCGGCGACTTGCGCGCGCGCCTTCTCGGTCGCGTCGCGCGCGTCCCATCCCCATGTGTGCTGCTTGCTGTGGGGGTTGCCGAACCGCTCCGTGAAGAACGGCAGCATGTCCACGAGGACGCGCGGATCGACCGGTGTCGTCGCGTGGTAATCGAGGTAAACGGGGGTCACGGGTTCAAGGGGTTCAGCGCGCGCTGCGGAGCAGCGACAACGGCATCACGGACGGCGGCGGTTCGTAGGGCGCCGCGGTGGTAATCTCCGCGAGCGAGCACGTGGCGAGGGCCGACAGGATGCGGTCCTTGATCCGCCAGAGCGGATCGCGCACGTTGCACGTGGTGAACTGCTCGCACTGCTCGTCGTGGGTCGAGCAGGCGGTGACGGTCAACGGACCGTCGATCGCCTGGATGATGTCGGCGACCGAGATCGCCGCCGTGGGCTTCGCGAG
>DAIUEK010000005.1:1621-5384 GCA_036845165.1 Vicinamibacterales bacterium
AGCGCGGCCTTGAACGTGTGCCAGGCCAGGCTCGCGCACTTCACGCGGACGGGGAACTGGCGCACCCCCGCGAGCGACGACAGCTTGCCCATGTCTTCCACGGCCTGGTCGGGGGGGGTCGTCACCATCCGGTGGAATCGCTCGAACAGGGCTTTCCCGCCGGCGACCGTCTGCCCTTTCAGCGCGTCGGTCATCATCGACGCGGACGCTTTCGAGATCGCGCAGCCGGTCCCTTCGAACGCGACGTCGCTGATCACGTCCCCGGTCAGCTTCAGATACAGCGTCAGCCGATCGCCGCACAACGGGTTATACCCCTCGGCCGTGTGGCTCGCGTCCGGCAGCGCATGGAAGTTTCTCGGCCGCCGATTGTGGTCGAGGATGACCTCCTGGTACAGATCGGAGAGGTCCGACATCAGGCGAACACCTGGCGGACTTTCTGCAGCGCCCGCCCCAGGACGTCGAGCTCGTCGCGCGTGTTGTACATGGCGAGCGACGCGCGCGCCGTGCCCGGAATGCCGAAGCGCTCCATCACCGGCTGCGCGCAGTGATGGCCCGTGCGGATCGCCACGCCTTCGCGGTCCACGATCGTGCCGATGTCGTGCGGGTGCACGCCGTCCATGACGAAGGAGAGGATGCTCGCCTTCTCGCGCGCCGTCCCGATGAGCCGCACGCCGTCGATGCCCTGGAGCACCTGCGTGCCGTACTCCACCAGATCCCGTTCGTGCGCCGCGATCGCCTCGAGCCCGATGGCGTCGATGTAGTCGAGCGCGGCGCCGAGGCCGATGGCGCCGGCGATGTGCGGCGTGCCCGCCTCGAACTTGTACGGCAGCACGTTCCACGTGCTCCGCGCGAACGTGACAGACCCGATCATGTCGCCGCCGCCGAGAAACGGCGGCATCGCCTCGAGGTGCGCCTCTTTGGCGTAGAGCACGCCGATGCCGGTCGGGCCGTAGAGCTTGTGGCCGGTGGCGACGCAGAAGTCGCAGTCGAGCGCCCTCACGTCCACCCGCATGTGGTACGCGGCCTGCGAGGCGTCGATCAGGACCGGAACGCCCTTCGCGTGGGCCAGGCGGACGATCTCGCGCGCCGGCGTCACCGTGCCAAGCGCGTTCGACATGTGCGTGATCGCGGCGATGCGCGTCCGCGGCGTCAGCAGACGGTCGAACGCCTCGAGGATCAGCTCGCCGCGGTCGTCGATCGGCGCCACCGTGAGCGTCGCGCCGGTCGCCTCGCACGCCAGCTGCCACGGGACGATGTTGGAGTGGTGCTCCATGGCGGAGATCAGCACGTCGTCGCCGGGAGACAACCGGGGCCTGGCGAAGCTGTACGCCACGAGGTTGATGCCCTCGGTGGCGTTCCGCGTGAAGACGATTTCGCGGACCGACGCCGCGTTGAAGAATCCGCGGACGCGCTCGCGCGCGGCCTCGTAGGCGTCGGTGGCGCGCGCGCTCAGCTCGTGCACCCCGCGGTGCACGTTCGCGTTGATGTCGGTGTAGTAGGACGTGATCGCGTCGAGCACGGCGCGCGGCTTCTGGGTCGTGGCGGCGTTATCGAGATACACGAGCGGCTTGCCGCGGACCGTCCGCTTCAGGATCGGAAAATCCGCGCGGATGCGCTGGACGTCGATCCCGGTCCCGATCATCTGCCACCGTCGACTTCGGCGAGGTCCTTCGCGAGCTGCTGGAACAGCTCCGTTTCGAGCGCCACGCGCAGCGGCTCCACCTGCACGCTGTCAAGGACCTGGGCGGCAAACGCGTGGATCAGCATGTCGCGGGCGTCGGCGTACGGAAGCCCGCGCGCGCGGAGATAGAAGATCGCCTCGTCGTCGAGCTGCCCGATCGCCGCGCCGTGCGTGCACTTCACGTCGTCGGCGAAGATCTCGAGCTGGGGCTTCGTGTTGATCGTGGCGCCGTCGGTCAGGAGCAGCGCGCGGTTGGTCTGCTTGGCGTCGGTCTTCTGCGCGTCCTGCCGCACGATGATCTTGCCGTTGAAGACCGCGCGCGACGTGCCGCCGAGGATCCCCTTGTAGACCTCGTGGCTGCCGTTGTGCGGCTTGGCATGGTCGATCGTGGTGTGGTTGTCGATCAGCCGATCCTTGTCCGAGAGGTAAAGCCCGTTCAGCGTGCAGTCCCCGCCTTCGCCGTCGAGCAGCGCCAGGACGTCGTTGCGCACGAACTTGCCGCCGAGCGCGAACGAATGCGACCTGAAACGCGAGCTCCGCGACGTGTGGACGTGCAGGCTCGCGACGTGGAACGCGTCGAGCGATTCCTGCTGGACCTTGTAGTGATCGACGCCGGCGTTGTCGCCGACGAAGATTTCGGACACCGCGTTCGTGAAGTACGTCTCGCCGGTGGCGCCGATGTAGCTCTCGATGACGCACGCCTGGGAGTTCGCGCCGGCGACGACCAGCGTCCGGGGATGCGCCATCCCCTTGGAGCCGTCCGCGCCCGACACGAACACGACATGGATGGGCGTGTCGATGACCACGCCGTCCGGGATGTGGATGAACGCGCCGTCCTGGACGAACGCCGTGTTCAGCGCGGCGAAGCTGCGGCTGGTGAAGTCCGCGAGCTGGCCGAAGTAGCGCTGGACGACGTCGGCGTAATCCGTGAAGGCGGTCGCAAGCGACTCCGCGTGCACGCCTGCGGGGAGCCCCCTGGTCCGCGACAGCGTCGTATCGAAGCGGCCGTTGACGATCACGAGCCGGAGCGGTGCGTCGGTATACCCGAACCGCGCGAGGCGCGCGGCCGTGCCGGAGATCGGTTCCGCGGGCACGAAGTCGATCGTGTTCAGCGGGGCGGCATTCGTGAAACGCCAGTCCTCGTCGCGCACGGTCGGGATGCCGAGCGCGGTGAAGCGCGCCGCGCCACGCGAGCGGAGATCGTCCAGCCAGCGGGGTCCCCCCTGCGGCCGGTGGTCGAGCGCCGTGACGAACGAATTGGCTCTTTCAGCAACCTGAGTCATCGATCTCCGTCTTCTCCGTCCCTAGGGCCCAAAGCCTAAAGCCCAAAGCCTGCTTCAGGCCGCGTCGATCCAGCTGTAGCCCCTGGCTTCGAGCTCGTGCGCCAGCTCCTTGCCGCCGGACTTGACGATCTTCCCGCCGCTCAGCACGTGCACGAAGTCGGGCACGATGTAGTTGAGCAGCCGCTGGTAGTGCGTGACGACGACGAACGCGCGCTCGGGGGATCGCATCGCGTTGACGCCGTTCGCCACCAGCTTCAGCGCGTCGATGTCGAGCCCCGAGTCGGTCTCGTCGAGGATCGCGAGCTTCGGCTCGAGCAGCGCCATCTGGAAGATCTCGTTGCGCTTCTTCTCGCCGCCCGAGAACCCTTCGTTGACCGCGCGGGTCAGCATCGACTTGTCGATGTCGAGGAGCGTCGACTTCTCCTGCACCAGCGTCATGAACTCCATCGCGTCGAGCTCCGGCAGCCCGTGGTGCTTGCGCTTCGCGTTCAGCGCCGCCTTCAGGAAATAGGAATTGTTCACGCCGGCGATTTCGACGGGGTACTGGAACGCCATGAACACCCCTTCACGCGCGCGCGTGTCGGGATCCATCTCGAGGAGGTCCCTCCCCTCGAACAGGATCTGTCCGGCGGTAACAACGTACTCGGGGTGACCGGACAACGCCCGGGCGAGGGTGCTCTTGCCCGAGCCGTTGGGCCCCATGATGGCGTGTACTTCGCCGGCATTCACGTGAAGGTCGATCCCCTTGAGGATCTCCTTGTCGTCCGCCTTGACGTGCAGGTTCTTGATGTCGAGCATT
>DAIUEK010000005.1:5484-7347 GCA_036845165.1 Vicinamibacterales bacterium
TGGGCTTCCACGGCGAATTCCATCGGCAGCTCGCGGAACACTTCCTTGCAGAAGCCGCTGACGATCATGTTGACGGCGTCCTCGCTCGTGATGCCGCGCTGCCGGCAGTAGAAGATCTGGTCTTCCCCGATCTTCGACGTGGACGCCTCGTGCTCCACCTTGGCCGACGTGTTGCGGATTTCCAGGTACGGGAACGTGTGCGCGCCGCACTTGTCGCCGATGAGCAGCGAGTCGCACTGCGAGTAGTTCCGCGCGTTCGCGGCGTTCTTGCCGATGCGGACGAGCCCGCGATAGGTGTTCTGGCCGTGGCCGGCGGAAATGCCCTTCGAGACGATCGTGCTGCGGGTGTTCTTCCCGAGGTGGATCATCTTCGTGCCGGTGTCCGCCTGCTGCCAGTTGTTCGTCGTCGCCACGGAGTAGAACTCGCCGATCGAGCCGTCCCCCTGGAGGATGCAGCCGGGATACTTCCACGTGATCGCCGATCCGGTCTCGACCTGGGTCCACGTGATCTTCGACCGGCGTCCGGCCGCGAGGCCGCGCTTGGTCACGAAGTTGTAGATCCCCCCCTTGCCGTCCTTGTCGCCGGGGTACCAGTTCTGGATCGTCGAGTACTTGATGGTCGCCTCATCGTGCGCGACCAGCTCGACGACGGCGGCGTGCAGCTGGTTCTCGTCGCGCATCGGGGCCGTGCAGCCCTCGAGATAGCTCACGTAGGCCCCCTCGTCCGCGATGATCAGCGTCCGCTCGAACTGCCCCGTGTCCTTCGCGTTGATGCGGAAGTAGGTCGACAGCTCCATCGGGCAGCGCACCCCTTTGGGAATGTAGACGAACGAGCCGTCGCTGAAGACCGCCGAGTTCAGCGCCGCGAAGAAGTTGTCGGTGTGCGGCACGACCGAGCCGAGATATTTCTTCACGAGGTCCGGATGGTGCTGTACCGCCTCGGAGAACGACATGAAGATGATCCCCATGCCCGCCAGCTTGTCGCGGAAGGTCGTCGCCACCGAGACGCTGTCGAACACCGCGTCAACCGCGACGCCGGCGAAGACCTTCTGCTCGTGGATCGGGATGCCGAGCTTGTCGAACGTCGCGCGCACCTCGGGATCGACCTCGTCCAGGCTGTTCAGCACCTTCTTCTTCTTCGGCGCCGAGTAGTAAATGATGTCCTGGTAGTTGATCGGGTCGAACTTGACGTTCTGCCACGTCGGCTCTTTCATCGTGAGCCACAGGCGATACGCCTTCAGGCGCCACTCGAGCAGCCACGCCGGCTCGTTCTTCTTCTGCGAGATCAACCGGACGACGTCCTCGTTCAACCCCTTCGGGATCGACTCGCTTTCGACGTCCGTGACGAAGCCGTACTTGTACTCGCGGTTGGCAAGTTGTTCGATGGTTTCTGTGGCTGTGGTCATATTGGTAACCAGTTACCGGTTACCAGCTGCCAGCGAACCAAGGCTCCCCATGCGGGACGCTGGCAACTGGAAACCGGCAACTACACACTGAAAGACGTCCCGCAGCCGCAGCTGCTCTTGGCGTTCGGGTTGTTGAAGATGAATCCCTTGCTCACGAGGCCCGTGTCGTAGTCGAGCGTCGTGCCGTCGATGAACTGGAAACTCTTGCGGTCGACGTAGACCTTCGAACCGTCGGGCCCGTCGAAAATGTGATCGCCCTCGCGCGGCGCAGGCTCCCAGGCGAACGTGTAGCTCAGCCCCGAACATCCGCCCGCCTTGATCCCGATGCGCAGACCACCCTCGGGAATGCCGTTCTTGACCGACATCTTCCGGATGAGCTTTCCCGCGTTCTCGCTGATTTGAAGCATGGTTTCCCAGCTGGCCTGTATCTACGACCAGAAGAGTCCTATATTACTTC
>DAIUEK010000005.1:7447-9859 GCA_036845165.1 Vicinamibacterales bacterium
AGGATACCGCCCGCCAGGTTGGTCGCGCGGCTGAAGCTCTTCTCCCGGAGGAGCGCCACGGCCCTTGCGCTCCGCACGCCGGACTTGCAGTAGACGACGATCTCAGCGGCCGGATCGAGCTCGTCGAGGCGCCGCGGGAGCTCGCCGAGCGGAATCAATCGCGAACCCGGGATGCGGCAGATGGCGGCCTCGGAGGGCTCGCGGACGTCGAGAATCACCGGCGCGCGTCCCCCGTCCATGCGCGCTTTGAGTTCGCGCACCGTCATCTCGCTGGTTGTCCCTTTTGTTTGCGAAGCATGGCGGTTGTCCCCTTTTTCGGTGCTGCAGTAGCCGTCGGACTCGCGCAGCTCCGTGATCGTCGGATGGACGCCGCAGACCGGGCAGTCCGGATCCTTCGGCAGCTTCAGGTCTCGGAAGCGCATCGTGAGCGCGTCGTAGACGAGGAACCGGCCGACGAGCGGCGCGCCGATCCCGAGGATCAACTTGAGCGCTTCGGTCGCCTGGATGGTGCCGATGACGCCCGGCAGCACGCCGAGGACGCCGGCCTCGGCGCAACCGGGCACGAGGCCGGCCGGCGGGGGCTCGGGATGCAGGCAGCGATAGCAGGGGCCGCCCGGCGCCGCGAACACGGACGCCTGCCCTTCGAAGCGGAAGATGCTGCCCCACGCGTTCGGCTTGCCGAACATCACGCACGCGTCGTTCACGAGGTAGCGCGCGGGAAAATTGTCGGTGCCGTCCACGATGACGTCGAACGCGTCGACGAGCGTCCTGGCGTTCGCGACCGAGAAGCGCGCGTCGAACGTCTCGACGTGAACCTCGGGATTCAGCGCCTCGATCCGGTCGCGCGCGGACGCGATCTTCGATCGGCCGACGTCGTTCGTGCCGTGGATGATCTGCCGCTGCAGGTTGCTGACATCCACGGCGTCGAAGTCGACGATCCCGATGGTGCCGACGCCCGCCGCGGCCAGATACAAGGCCGCCGGCGATCCCAGTCCGCCCGCGCCGACGCACAGGACACGCGCCGCCTTGAGACGCCGCTGCCCTTCTTCCCCCACCTCCGGCAGGAGGAGATGCCGGCTGTAGCGTTGGCGCTCCGCGAGTGAGAGCTCTGGAAACGGCATTGAGCCGAATATACTAAACTTCGTACATCGTGCTCCCCCTGCTCTTCGTCGCGGTCGCCGCGGCCGCCTTTGCCGCCGGCTGGTGGCTTGCCCGCTCGCAGGACAAGGCGATGAAGGACGCATTCGCGGCGCTCTCGGCCGACGTCCTCCGCAACAACAGCGAATCCTTTCTGCAGATCGCGAGGACGTCGCTCGATCAGGCGCGCCAGGGCGCGTCCGCCGACTTATCGGAGCGGCAGAAGGAAATCACGGCGCTCGTGGAGCCGGTCAGGCAGACGCTCGACAAGCTCGACGCGCACCTGCGCGAGTCGGACAAAGGCAACGCCACGCTTCGCGGGCAGCTGCAATCGGTCAACGAGACGCAACTGATGCTGCGCCAGCAGACCGTGGCGCTCGTGAACGCGTTGAAATCCCCCAACCAGCGCGGGCGCTGGGGAGAAATCACCCTCCGGAACGTGCTCGAGCGCGCGGGGATGCTGCAGTACTGCGACTTCATCGAGAAGGATCACGCGACGACGGACGAAGGGCGGCGCGTCATTCCGGACGTCCGCGTCCTCCTCCCCAACAACGCCTGCATCGTCATCGACGCCAAGGTCCCGATCGACGCGTATCTCAAGTGGAGCGAAGCGGACGAGGCGTCGCCGGAACGGAAGGAGGGGCTCCTGCGCGATCACGCCCGCCAGGTCCGGGATCACGTCAGGGCGCTGGCGTCCAAGAGCTACTGGGCGCGGTTCCAGCCCGCGCCGGAGTTCGTCGTGATGTTCGTGCCGGCGGAGCCGCTGTTCTACGCCGCGATGCAGAACGATCCGGCGCTCTTCGACGCCGCGATCAACCAGCGCGTGATCCCCGCGTCACCGCTCACGCTCGTGGCGCTCCTTCGCACGATCGAGTCCGCGTGGCAGCAGCAGCGCCTCGCGCACAACGCGGAGGAAATCCGGGAGCTGGGGAAGGAGCTCTACGAACGGCTGGCGACGATGGCGGAGCACGTCGCCGATGTCGGCCGGCACCTGAAGAAGGCCGGCCAGTCGTACGACGACTTCATCGGATCGCTGGACGCGCGCGTGCTCGCGACGGCGCGCAAGTTCAAGGAGCTCGGCGTGAGCGCCGGGAAGGAGCTGCCGGACGACATCGCGCCGACGCACCTGGACGTGCGCGAGCCGCGCGCGCCGGAGCTCCGCGCGCCGGTGCAGGAGTCGCTGATCGAAGCTGAGCTGGTGAAAGAGGAAGCAGTAAGCAGTAAGCAGTAAGCAGTTAGAAGAATCGAAGACCGAACCGCTTTACTGCCTACTGC
>DAIUEK010000005.1:9959-14639 GCA_036845165.1 Vicinamibacterales bacterium
GCGCGCACTTCAATCTCTCCCGCCTCGATCGGCACCGCGACCGTGACCGATTCCGTCACGGATGCGCGCCTCGCCATTGGCATCGGCCGCACAATGTCGCCCATGTCGCGCTGTTCCTCGATCCGGATCACGCGATCGATCTGGACGCCGCCGCCTGACGCGGCCGCGTCGGCGCGACCGCGCGCGTCGCGCACGGCGAGCCGCAGCGCCTCCCGCTCGACGGTCTCGCGATCCTTGAGATCGAAGCGGACGCCGCTCACGCTCGTGGCGCCCGTTCCGACCGACGCGGCGATCACCTCGCCGACTTTCGCCAGCGCGTCGATCCGCACCTGCACCTGGTTGCGCGCCACGTAGCCGCGCAGCGTCTGCTTGCCGTTCGCGTAGTCGAATTCCGGCTGCAGGTTGTAGCCGGTGGTCTGGATCGCGTCCGCCGCGATGCCCGCCGCCTTGATGCGATCGTTGACCGCCGTCATGGCCTCGGTGTTCTGGCGCTGCGCCTCCTGCGCGGTGCGCGCGCGGCTTTCCGCCGCGATCGTCACCCACGCACGATCGGGCGCCTGCTTCACCACCCCCTCGCCGATGGTCACGATGACAGGGGGGCCTGAGGGGGTCTGCGGCTGCGCGTACGCCGGCGCGGCAGAGGCAAGGGCGGCAAGGATGACGGGCACAAGATGTCTGAGCATGTTGTCTCCAGGGTCCGGACTGAAGCCGGACACGGCAGAGTCCGGCTGAAGCCGGACACTACAGCGAGCACGCCACGCGGAAGCCGATCGCATACGAATACGTGTCCGGCGGCACCTTGTGACGATGGCTGCAGGACAGCATGCGGACGTCCGCCACGAGCCAGCTGCCACCCCGCACGAGCCGCAGGTAGCCGACGGGCGGCCCCGTCGGATTCCTCGCGCCGGCGGTCCCGTAGTAGCGCGGGTCGTACCAGTCGTAGACCCACTCCCACACGTCGCCGGCCATGTCGAACAGGCCGTATGCATTCGGCGGATAGGAGCGGCACGGCGTCGTCCCGTGCGTCAGCTTCAGCGCCGGGTCCACCAGGAAATTCGCCATGTTGCGGTCGAGCCGGTCGCCCCACGGATACCGTTTGGACTCCCCGCCGCCGCGCGCGGCTTTCTCCCATTCGGCTTCGGTGGGCAGGCGGAAGGCCTTGCCGACGGTCGCCGACAGCCACGCGCAGTACGCGGACGCATCGTCGTAGCGGATGAGCGTGACGGGATGATCGGCGCGGGCGATCGACGGATGGCCGTCCTCCCAGACGTAGGGGGTGCCGACCTGGCGGAACGACCGCTCGCGCTCCGCGCCGCCGGCCGTCACGACGATGGGCAGTTCGTAGATGGCGGGCGAGCGATGCCCCGTGTCGCGGGTGAAGCGCGAGTAGTCGGCGTTGGTGACGGGCTGGACGCTCAGAAGGAAGTCATCCACGTGCACGCGGTGCACGGGGCGCTCGTCATCCTCGGCGTCCTCGGAACCCATGAGGAATTCGCCGGCGGGGATCAACGCGAGTTCGGGGGCGATGTCTGACGCCATGGGCGCGTCAAGAGGATAACGCATCGCGCTTTTCGACTACACTTTCTGCGCATGAGGCTTGAGACGTTCGCGCTCGAGCGCTTCCAGTCGATCTGGGAGCACCGCGTCGCCTGGAACGTGTCCGAGAGCGGGGTCCACCCGCTGCGGGTTTCGGAGCTCGTCGACACGCCGGCCCTCCACGACGCCCTGCTCGAGCAGGACCTGGGCTACCCGCAGACCAACGGTACGGTCGAGCTGCGCGAAGCCATCGCCGGCATGTATCCGGGGGCGACGGCGGACCACGTCGAGGTCACAAACGGCGGGTCGGAGGCGAACTGCGTGCTGCTGATGCGCCTGGTCGAGCCGGGTGACGAGATTGTGTTCCTGACCCCGAACTACATGCAGGCGTCCGGCCTGGCGCGCGCGCTCGGCGCGACGGTGCGGCCCTGGCGCCTTCGCGAAACCGGCGAGGGGGCAGAGGCGCGCTGGGCCCCCGACCTGCACGAGCTGACCGAACTCGTCACGCCGAAGACCCGCGCGATCCTGCTCTGCAATCCCAACAACCCGACGGGCGCGCGGCTCGACGCCGCCGCGCTGGACGAAATCTGCCGCGTGGCCTCGACCGTCGGCGCCTGGGTGCTCGACGACGAAATCTATCGCGGGGCGGAACGGGACGCGGACGACACGCCCACCGTGTGGGGACGCTACGAGCGCGCGATCGTCTCGAGCGGATTGTCGAAGGCCTACGGACTGCCGGGACTCCGGATCGGATGGGTCGTCGCGCCGCCGGCGCTCATCGACGACCTCTGGGCGATCCACGACTACACGACGATTGCGCCCGGCGGAATCAACGATCGTCTCGCGCGCATCGCGCTGGAGCCGGCGCGGCGCGCGGCGCTGCTCGCGCGGACGCGGGGCATCATCCGCTCCAACTACCCTCTCGTCAGGCGGTGGATCGAGCGGCAGGAGGGGCTCAGCCACATCGCGCCGGACGCAGGCGCGATCGTCTTCGTGCGCCACACGCATCCCTTCCGCTCGTCCGAGCTCACCGAGCGGCTCCGCGACGAGCGCAGCGTCCTCGTCGTGCCCGGCGACTACTGTGGCCTTGATGGATACCTGCGGATCGGCTTCGGATCGGACCCGGAGTACCTCGAGTCGGCGTTGTCCCTGATCGGAGAGTTTCTGAGCTCCATCGGCGCGCATGCGGGCTGACCTCGCGCTCGTCGGCTTCGGCAACGTCGGCCGCCGGTTTGCCCGACTGATCGAGGACCGGCGGGACTGGCTGGCGCTCGACTACGACCTCGAGTGCCGCATCGTCGGCATCGCCACGCGGCATCACGGCGCGGTGTTCCGCCAGGCCGGCCTCGACGCGGTGGCCGCGGCGGTCCGGGTCGAGGGGGGGCACCCGCTCGTTGAGCCCGCCACGGCGGCGGAGGACAGCCTCGACGTCATCCGCCTCTTGGCGCAGAGCGACGCCCCCCTCAAGGTCCTCATCGAGACGACGACGCTGGACATCAATGCCGGCCAGCCGGCGATCGATTACGTGCGCGCCGCGCTCCAGTCGGCGTGCCACGCGATCACGGCCAACAAGGGGCCCGCGGCGTTTGCGTACGAGGAGCTGAACGCGCTGGCCTTCGATCGGGACCTGTCGTTCCTCTTCGAAGGCACGGTGATGGACGGCGTGCCGGTTTTCAATCTCGTGCGCGAGACGCTTCCGGCGGTCGAGATCACCGGATTCCGCGGTGTGATCAACAGCACCACGAACCACATCCTGAGCGCCCTCGAGGACGGCGACAGCTTCGATGCGGCGCTCGAACGGATGCAGGAGCAGGGGATCGCCGAAGCGGACCCGTCGCTCGACGTGGACGGCTGGGATGCCGCCGCGAAGACGTCGGCGCTGGCGAACGTCCTGATGCGGGCGCGCACGACGCCGCAGGCGGTCGAGCGCGAAGGGATCGGCCCGGCGACCGCGCGGCTGGCGATGGCGGCCAGGGCGCGCGGGGCGCGCGTGCGGCTGGTGGCGTCGGCGCGACGCACGCCTCACGGCGTGATCACGTCGGTGCGGCCCGTGGAATTACCGGAGACGGACCTGCTGGCGGGGCTGCGCGGCATGGCGAACGCGCTCGTGCTGCAGACCGATCTGCTCGGCGAGATCGCGATCTGCCAGCTGGGCGGGAGCCTGACGCAGACGGCGTACGCGCTGCTCAGCGACCTGGTGGCGATCCGCCGGCGGCGGTCGCCAGTGCCTCACGGAGCCGCGCCTGGTCGAACCCTGTGATGATCCGATCGTCGATTTTCGTCACCGGGACGGACCGCGCGCCGAGCGCCATCAGCTCGTCGTACGCCGCGTCGTCGTCCTCGATATTTTTGACGTCGAACACGTGGCCTTCGCGTGAAAGAAACTCTTTCACCAGGTCGCAGGCGCGTCAACGCGCGCCGGAGTAGACGGTAATCTTCATTTGGTGATTTGGTGATTTCGTGATTTGGTGATGACGCATCGCATCGCGTGACCGCGCCTGCCGCAAACAGCCATGAAGCCAGCAAATCACGAAATCACCAAATCCCCAAATCACCAAATCCACGTGCCTCCCCTCGACGGCCTGGTCGTGCTCGACTTCTCGCGCGTGCTCGCGGGGCCGTACTGCACGATGCAGCTGGCGGACCTCGGCGCCCGGGTGATCAAGATCGAGCAGCCCGGCCGCGGCGACGACACGCGGGCGTGGGGCCCGCCGTTTGTCGGCCGGGAAAGCGCCTACTTCCTCAGCGTCAACCGCAACAAGGAAAGCCTCGCGCTCGACCTCAAGCACGCGCGCGCGCGGCCGATTCTCGACGCCCTGCTCGCCCGCGCGGACGTCGTCGTCGAGAACTTCCGTCCGGGCACGATGCAGCGGCTCGGCCTTGGATATCGCGACGTCGCGGCGCGGTATCCGCGCATCGTCTACTGCTCGATCTCGGGGTTCGGCCAGAGCGGGCCGCGCAGCGCCGAGGCGGGCTACGACGCGATGATGCAGGCCGAGGGGGGGCTCATGAGCATCACCGGCGCGGCGGACGGCCCGCCGTTCCGCCTTGGCGTCGCGATCGGCGACATCGCGACGGGCATGTTCGCCGTCCAGGGGATCCTCGCGGCGCTGCTCGCGCGAGGGCGGACCCCTCGACAAGGCT
>DAIUEK010000005.1:14739-17389 GCA_036845165.1 Vicinamibacterales bacterium
GGGGCAGGCCGGGCGCGGGCAGCACGTCGACATCGCGATGCTGGATTCGGTGACGGCGCTGCTCACCTACCAGGCGTCGATCGCGTTCTCCACCGGCGAGACGCCGCGGCGCATGGGGAACCGCCATCCGTCGATCGCGCCCTACGATTCATTCGCGACCGCCGACGGCGAGTTCGTGCTGTCGGTCGGCAACGACGACCAGTTCCGCCGGCTCGCGCAGGCGCTGCGGCACCGGGAACTGGCGGACGATCCGCGATTCGTGACGAATGCGGATCGCGTGGTGAACTACGACGCGCTGCGGCGGGACCTGTCGCCGCTGCTTCTGACGTGGACGCGGAAGGACCTGCTGTCCGCGCTGACGGAGGCGGGCGTGCCGAGCGGCGCCGTCCGCAGCGTCACCGAGGCGCTCGCCGACCCGCAGCTCGCCTCGCGCGAGATGATCGTCCCGCTCGAGCACATCACGGCGGGACCGATCCGCGTGCTCGGGACGCCGTTGAAGCTGTCGGACACGCCCGCCGCGGTGCGCACCGCGCCGCCGACGCTCGGCCAGCACACGACGGCGATTCTGCAGAACGATATCGGGCTTAAGGAAACGGAGCTCGAGTCTCTACGAAGCGCAGGCGTGATTGGCTGAAGACTGGCGACTGCCGACTGCAGATTGATGATTAAACGAATTGTCGAATGTCGATTGATGATTGGGTCGCGCCATTGTCAACGTTCGATAAACGGCGTCAGCTCGCCGAGGACCGCGGCGACGACGTCGTCTTCTTTGAGCTCGGCGATCCCGGACCCTTCGCGCAGGATCCGTTCCGCGCTCACCATCCGCCGGCCGCGGCCGCGCGACGTCACGATGACCACGGCGGGCGCGTCGCGATTGGTGTCCAGCGACAGCTCGATGAAATCCTCGGGGGTCCGCTCCGGCGACAGCCGGACGGCACGCCCCGGCGTGATGACCTTGAAGCGATAGCCCTCGCCGACCAGCGCGTTCGCCACCATGTGGAACGCGGGCACCGCGACCGTCTCGAGCACCTGGTCGTATGCGCGGGAGGCGTCGTCCGTACGCGTGCGGCGCTCGGCGGCGCGGAGGCGCGCCTCGTCGATGGCAGCGCGGATCCGGCGGCGGACGTCAGAAACTTCCATGGCGTTGATCGTATCCCACCTGCGCTCGCGACGGCTCATGAGCGAGCTTCGGCGAGGCAGGCCCGGCCTTCGCTCCTGACGCGCCAGCGAGCTTCGGCGAGGCAGGCGCGCGCGCGATGTTGATCGCCATCAGGCCGCCGAGCAGCGGAATCACGCGGCGCTCGGTGAACCCGGCCCGATCGAGCAGCGTGGCGACGCCGGACGCGCCGGGATACCGCTTGATGGACTCCGGGATATATCGATACGTGTCCGCGTCGCGGTGCAGGATCCAGCCCAGCGCGGAGCCGACCACCGTCAGGTAGCCGAGGTAGACGGCGCGGAGGAGCCCGTTCGCCGGACGGTCGAAGTCGAGCGACAGCAGGAGGCCGCCCGGCCGCAACACGCGCGCGATCTCGTCGAGCGCGGGTTCGATGCGCGGCACGTTGCGAATGCCATAGCCGGTGGTGACCAGATCGAACGCGGCAGAGGGGAACGGCAGCGCCATCATGTCCCCCGCCAGAAAGTCCACGCGCGCGCCCGACGCGGTTTTCGCGCGCGCGATCTGCAGCATGCGGATGGTGATGTCGAGGCCCGTGGCCCGCGCGCCGCGGGCGGCCAGGGCGAGGGCGATGTCCCCGGTGCCGCAGGCGAGATCGAGCGCGCGCACGGACGGCCCGGCGCCGCTCAGGTCGACGAGCATGCGCTTCCACGCGGCATCGCGGCCATACGACAGCAGGCCGGTGACGAGGTCGTACCGGTCCGCGATCGTCGCAAACAGCGTCCGGACGTACCTCCGCTTGGACTCCGGTGACGCGATCGACCCGGCGAGCGACGGCCGTTCCATATCCGAATCGTACTGCGTGCGGCTTTGGCTATGTTCGGGTACTTTTCCTCGGCGATCCGTCTAATCGGCAGTCTGCGACCTGCAATCGGCAATTGGACACGACCTACGGCCGCGTTTCGGAATAGGTCGCAACCGACGTTGGCGTCTCCCAGACGCGGACCGCCTTGATGTCGACGCCGAGCTCCCGCCCCTTGTCGTAAATCAGCTTCGCGATGCGCTCCACGGTAGGATTGCTCTCGAGCAGGTACATCGGCTCGCCGAGCACGCGCAGCGGCTCGACGAGCGGATCGTCGCGCCGCAGAATCATCTTGTGATCGAGCTCGCGATCGATCCAGCCTTTGACGATTCGCTTGATGTCGCTGAAGTCGACGACCATGTTGCGGGTGTCGAGGCTGTCGGTGCGCACGTCGATCTCGACCGACGCGTTGTGCCCGTGCGGATGCTTGCAGACGCCGTCGTAGTCCAGCAGCCGGTGGCCGTAACAGAACTCGATCCGCTTGGTGACCAGGTACATGTCCAGCGAGTATAGAACGCCGGCCCCCAGCGCCGTCCTCTGCTCGGGAGGGCTCGACAGCGCCGTTCTCGTGGCCGACGCCGCGCGGACCGGGCCTGTCCGCGCGCTCTATGTCAGCGTGGGGTTCGCGTGGGAGGCCGAGGAGCGCGCCATGGCGGCCCGCCTGTTCGCGA
>DAIUEK010000006.1:0-16122 GCA_036845165.1 Vicinamibacterales bacterium
CATCTATTGAAGGTCGGAGCGCTCGTCGAGCACCTGCGGACCAACAAGCTGACCGCCACCAACATCCGCGGCTCCTTCACCTTCCCCAGCCTCGCCCGCCTGCTGTCCGGGACGCCGAGCCGGTTCGTCGGGGTACTGCCGGGGGCGCAGCTCGAACGCGTGCGGCCAAATACGCTGTTCGGCTTCTATGTCCAGGACGACTTCCGGGCCACGGATCGGCTGACGTTGAACCTCGGACTCCGGTACGAGTTCTACACGATGCCCGTCGATCGGAACGGATTCGACAGCGAGCTTCGCAACATCGTCACCGACGCCACCTTCACGGTCGGCGGGCCGTTTGCGAAGAACCCGTCGCTCGGGAACGTCGCGCCGCGCGTCGGGTTCGCCTGGGACGTGGCGGGCAACGGCATGACCGCCGTGCGCGGCGGGGCCGGGGTGTACCACGACACGGACGGCCCGTTCAACAGCGCGTTCGGCATTTCGAACTTCTCGCCGCCGTTCGCGTCCTCGACGACGATCACCAATCCGGCGTTTCCGCTGCCGTCGTTGAACGGGGGAGCGGTGGCCGTGAGCGCGCGGACGCTCGACTACAACATCAAGCAGCCCTACGGCATCACCTACAACATCAGCGTGCAGCGGGAGCTTGCCGGCGGCCTTGTCGCGATGGCCGGCTACGCGGGTTCTCTCGGGCGCAACCTGTTGACGGCGATCGAAGCCAATCCCAACGTGCCGCAAATCCTGGCGGACGGGACGGAGTTCTTTCCGGCCATCGCCACGCGGCGCAACCCGAACTTCGGGCCCATCGACTACAGGACCAACGGCGGCCGTTCCGTCTACAACTCGCTGCAGACGGCCGTACAGAAGCGGTTCTCCCGGAACTACCAGGTGCAGGTGTCGTACACGCTGTCCAAGGCCATGGACAACACGCAGGCCCAGCTCGCGGCCGATGCCAACAACACCTCGGTCTACCCGCAGGATCCCTACAATCGTGACGCCGACTGGGCGCGCTCGGACTTCGACGTCCGGCACGTCCTGACGGGCAATTTCGTCTGGGAGCTGCCAGGCCCGAGCACCAGCGCGCTGCTCGGCGGGTGGCAGATGAATGGCATCGTGACCGCGCGGAGCGGTGTCCCCTTCACGCCAGCCCTCGGTGGAACGAACTGGTCGCGCTCGGGCAACACCTCGGGCCAGGACCGCCCGAATCTGGTCCCCGGGGTCAACGTCAACAATCTGATCCTCGGCGGACCGAACCAGTATTTCGATCCGAGCGGGTTCGTGCTGGGACCGGCCGGGTTCCTGGGGAACGCGGGCCGGAACATCCTGACCGGTCCGAAATATTTCATGACCAGCCTCTCGCTGGTGAAGAACAACAAACTCGGCTTTCTGGGAAGCGGCGGCGGGGTGCAGATCAGGCTCGAGGTCTTCAACCTGCTGAACCACGCGAACTTCGCGACGCCCAACCGGGTGGTCTTCGCGGCGGCGGCCGCAGGGGAATCCCCATTGCCGACGGCGGGTCAAATCACCAGGACGGTGAGCACGTCCCGCCAGTTGCAGCTGGGCGTGAAGCTGCTGTTCTAGGGGAAATACTGTTCGGTCGATCCGGGTCGAATGGACTAACCTATACCCTTGGGATCATTCCCGCGGGCGACGAGTGGTGGTCGGCTCGACCGGCCGGAATCATCAGGAGGGGCCGTGGCGGACCGCGCGGAATCGGTGACACCTCGCTCGGCGGCCGACGAGTTCACCGTCGTGGGCGGCCGCTGGGACCGTGCAGATGCGCGCGAGAAGGTCCGTGGGGCGGCGCTGTACATCGAGGACATCCGCATCGCGGGGATGTTGTACGGCCGCGTGCACCGCAGCGCCCACCCGCACGCCCTCATCAAGCGCATCGACACGAGCAAGGCCGAATCGCTCCCCGGCGTCGCGGGCGTGGTGACCGGCGCCGAGCTGCCGTTCCTCCACGGCGAATCCCTCGTCGACGAGCCGTTCCTGGCCCGCGACAAGGTCCGTTACCTCGGAGAGGCCGTCGCGGTGGTCGCCGCCTTCGACCAGGCGAGCGCGGATGAAGCGGTCCAGCTCATCGAGGTCGAGTACGAGGTGCTGCCGGCCGTCTTCGATGCCGTCCAGGCGGCGCAGCCAGGCGCGCCGCTCGTGCACGAGCAGCTCGGCACCTATCGGCACGCGGCGGGCATTACGCCGGTGCCGTCGACCAACATCTGCAACCACTTCTCCCAGCGCCGCGGCGACGTCGACGCGGCCTTCGCCGGCTGCGACCGAATCTTCGAGGACACGTTTTCGACGCCGATGCAGAACCACTGCATGCTGGAGCCGCACGGCGCCATCTGCCTCTTCAGCGAAGAGGGGCACGTCACGATCTGGACCAACAACGATTCGCCCTACCGCGCGCGAAGCGAGTTCTGCCATGCCTTCGGCGTGCAGATGGCCGACGTCCGCGTCATCTCGGCCCCGAACATCGGCGGCAATTTCGGCGGCAAGGGCGGGCTGAAGGCCGAGGCCTCGGCTGCCGCCATCGCCTGGAAGCTGCGCGGACGTCCCGTGCGCATCCTGTTCACACGCGAAGAGGAGTTCTCGGCGTCCATCGGCCGTCATGCGTCTCGCACGCGGATCAAGACCGGGGTCATGCTCGACGGCACCATCGTCGCGCGCGAGGTCGAGACGTATCTGGACGGCGGCGCGTACGCCGAGAAGGGTCCGACGGTCGCCCGCTTCTGCGGCGTCTCGGCCGTTGGGCCGTACAAGATTCCCCATGTGAAAGTGGACGTCTACTGCGTCTACACGAACAAGATGGTGGCGGGCGCGATGCGCGGCTACGGCGGTCCCCAGGCGTGCTGGGCCTACGAGTCGCAGATGGACACGATCGCCCGGGCGCTCGGCATCGATCCGGTCGACCTCCGCCTCAAGCACATCTACCGTGACGGAGACGAGCACGTCACCGGCCAGCGGCTGGATTCGTCCGGCGTGTCCCTCTGTCTCGAGCAACTCGCCGACGCGATGCAGTGGAAGACACGACCGCGACGTCCGGACACGGGAGTCGGCCTGGCGTGCTTCGAACGCGCGGTCAAGACGCCGTTCGGGTCCGGTGCGTTCCTCAAGGTGAACGAGGACGGCTCGGTCGACCTGTTGAGCAGCAGCACCGAAGTCGGCCAGGGGATCGACACCGCCTTGAGGCAAATCGTCGCCGAGGAGCTCGGCGTCGGGCTCGAGCGTGTGCGCAAGGCGGCGCCCGATACCGCGTTCACCCCGTTCGATGCCTCGACGACGTCGAGCCGGTCGATCTTCCATATGGGAAACGCGGCGAAACTGGCCGCCGCGGATGCGAAGGCGCAGATCCTCCGGCTCGCGGCGCCGAGGCTCCGCGCCGAACCGGAGGCGTTGCGGATACGTGACGGCGCGGTGACCCTCGCCGATGGGACGGGAGCTTCGATGACGATCGCCGAGGTGCTCCGCGCCCAATACGGAGGTTCGGGCACGGTGTTGGGACGAGGCTATTTCTACCCGGAGACCGAAGACGAGGTCACCGAGTACTACTCGCGCGCGATGGCCTTCTGGCTGGAGGGTGCGTCCGGTGCCGAAGTGCACGTGGACCGGCAGACGGGCCATGTGCAGGTGCTGCGGCTCTGGGGCGCGTTCGACTGCGGCAAGGCGATCAATCCCGTGAGCTGCGAAGGGCAGATCCACGGGGGCATGTCGATGGGCCTGGGCTTTGCCCTCGGAGAGGAAGTGACGTTTCGAAACGGACTGGTGCTCAACCCATCGTTCCTGGGGTACGCAATGCCCTTCGCGACCGACGTGCCGCCGCTCGAGGCCATCGTCGTGGAGCATCCGCACCCGCACGGCCCGTTCGGGGCCAAGGGCATGGGAGAAACGACGAACGTGCCCGTGCCGCCCGCGATCGCCAACGCGATCTACGACGCCGTCGGCGTCCGCATCTACGACCTGCCAATCACGCCGGACAAGGTCCTCGACGCGCTGCACCGCCTGGAACGGCACAAGGCCACCGGGCCCGATGGGGGCGACGAGCCCGTGCGACCCCCGCCAGTCGTGACGGCCGCCGGCGATCCGGCCTGAGAGTAGGACGCGAACGATGTCGATGCCATCATTCGAGCTCACCCGCGCGACGAGTGTCGCCGACGCCTGCGCGCTGTTGGCGGACCAGGGATCCGCGACCCAGGTCATCGCCGGCGGCACGCAGCTCCTCATCACGCTCAAGAACGGCACCCACGCGCCCCAGCGCCTCGTTGACATCGGGGCCATTGCGGGCCTCGCGGAGATCCGCTCGAGCCCGGAGGGGTTGTCCATCGGCGCCGGCGTGACGCTCGCCCGGCTCGCGGATCACCCCGAGGTCGCTCGCCGCCACCAGGTCCTCGCCGAGGCAGCCAAGGCGGTCGGCACCCTGCAGCTGCGATCGATGGGCACGGTCGGGGGCAATCTCTGCCAGGATTCGTGCTGTATCTATGTCGACCGCACCATCGAACAGCGGCACTCGCTGGCCCCGTGCCACAAGATCAACGGCGACCGCTGCCACATCGTGCCCACGAGCGGATCGTGCTGGGCCAACTACGCCGGCGATCTCGCGCCAGCCCTCATCGCCCTCGACGCGTCGGTCTCGGTCGCCAGCGTGGCCGGAACAGAGGTGCGACCGATCACCTCGCTCTTCAGCTTCGAGGGCACGCGGCCCATCGCGCTCGGGGCAGGAGAGCTCATCACGGACATCCGGGTCCCGGCCCCGAACGGACGGGCGGGCGGGATGTACTTGAAGCTCAGGCAGCGCGGTAGCCTCGACTATCCGCTGCTCGGCGTCGCCGCCGCCGTCACCCTGGAGGAGGACGGCACCTGTCGGACCGCGCGCGTCGCCCTCACCGGAGTGGACCGGGGCCCGGTGCTCGTGCCAGAGACAGATCGGCTTCGAGGGCGCATCATCGGCGACGAGTTCCTGGAAGAAATCGCCCATGCCGCGTACAAGCGCGCGCGGCCCGTCAAGAACACGTTCGGCTACGGGGCGAGCTACCGCGTCCGGATGGCCAAGCCCTTCGTGATTCGGGCCCTTCGCGGCGCGGCCGCACGAGCGGAAGGTCGCGAGGTGCTCCATGGCTGATCAGGGCATCGTCCTGTCCGTCAACGATCGAGCGTATCGGGTCGTGGTCGCGCCCAACGAGACGCTCCTCGATGCCCTGCGAGATCGCCTGGGGCTGACCGGCACCAAGTGCGGCTGTGACAGCGGAAGCTGCGGCGCGTGCACGGTGCTCGTGGACAATCAGCCGTTCCTGAGCTGTCTCACCCTGGCCATCCGGTGCGAGGGGCGGCAGATCACCACCATCGAAGGGCTCGCGGAGGGCCCGGTGCTGCACCCGTTGCAGCAGGCCGCCGTGCAACACGGCGCCGTGCAGTGCGGGTACTGCACGCCAGGGTGGCTCCTGACCGCAAAGGCGCTGCTCGACACGAACCCCTCCCCCACACGCGACGAGATACGACTCGCCATCGCGGGTCACCTGTGCCGCTGCACCGGGTATCAGAAGATCGAAGACTGCATTATGGCCGTTGCCAGGGACCGCGAGCGGGCGAGCCTCGACGCCGTGCCCGGCCGGTGAGGGCGCCGCGCGCCGGCGAGGGCGCATGACCATCCCCCCGCCACCGACCGAGCGGCGGCTCGGGGATCTGATGATCGCCATCAAAGGCGCGGGCGAGATGGCAAGCGCCATCGCCTGGCGTCTCCATCGAGGGCGATTCGGCCGCGTGTACCTGATGGAGCTGGCGCAACCCAAAGCCGTTCGGCGGCGCGTCGCGTTCAGCGAAGCGGTGTATCAAGGTTCGCAGCGAGTGGAGGACGTCACGGCCGTGTGCGTCGGGGACCCGGCGTCGCTCGACGAGGTCTGGCGCGACGGCCGCATCGGTCTGCTCATCGATCCCGAGTGGGCCTCGATAGGGATCCGGCGACCAGATGTGCTGGTGGATGCGATCCTCGCCAAGCAGAACCTCGGCACGCGAAGAGACGAGGCGCCGTTCGTCATCGCGCTGGGCCCGGGCTTCACGGCCGGCATCGACGCCCACGTCGTCGTCGGCACCAATCGCGGCCACAACCTCGGCCGCGTGTACATGACCGGCGCTGACGAGCCTTATACCGGCGTCCCGGGCGAGGTTGGTGGCTACACCGTCGAGCGTGTGATTCGTGCGCCATGCGACGGGGTGTTCTCGACCGCGCTCGATATCGGCACGTGCGTCCGGGAAGGCGACGCGATCGGTGCGGTCGGCGGGCAACCGCTGCGCGCGGGCATCGACGGCATCATGAGGGGACTCCTGCGCTCCGGTACCACGGTGCGATCGGGAGCCAAGATCGGCGATATCGATCCCCGAGGCGAGCCCGTCTACTGCGAGACGATTTCCGACAAGGCGCGCGCCATCGCCGGGTCGGTGCTCGAAGCCATCCTGTGGCGCTTCAACTGAGGCGAATGTCGAGAGCGGTCGGCCTCTCGCCGGTGAGCGGCGTAATCCTCGCGGCGGGAAGCTCGAGCCGGTTCGGTTCGCCGAAACAGCTTCTGGTGCTGAACGGCCGTCCCCTGGTCAGGCGCATCGCGGACGAGGCGCTCGCGACGCGTCTGGCCGAGGTCATTGTCGTCGTCGGCAGCGACGCGCAGCGGGTGCGCGCGGCCCTGACCGGCGCGGACGTGCGGATCGTCGAAAACCCCGACTACGCAGGCGGGCAGAGCACGTCGGTACGGGCCGGACTCGGCGCGGTGAGCCCGGATGCTCTCGGCGCGATGTTCATGGTGACGGATCAGCCGGGCCTTACCGCCGCCCTCATCGATCAGCTGCTCGCGGTCTTCGTGCGGACGGGAGGCCCCATCGTGGTCCCGATCTTCGCGGGACGGAGGGGCTCGCCGGTGACCTTCGCGCGCGGGCTCTTCCCGGAGCTCTCCGCCCTCGAGGGCGACACCGGAGGACGGCCCGTCATCGCCGCGCACCGCGACGACATCGTGGCCGTTCCACTCGACTCTGATGCCCCGCTCATGGACATCGACACGCCGGAGGAATTGCGGCGCTGGCGTGCCGAGCGCCCTGGCGAATGAGCGGGGGGATCGGAAGGACGACGCATCCCGCCGGAAGGCGGGATGCGTCCGAAAGAGGACCGGCGGCCGCCTCAGAACATGAACTTCAGTCCGAGCTGGATCTGCCGCGCCGGCGTGGCCGTCGACTTGATCGTGCCTGCGGTCGGGTTGCGGACCCCACCGGTGTTGAAGATCTGGAAATCCGGGATTCCCAGGTTCACCCAGTTGAACGCGTTGAACGCCTCCAGCCGGAACTGCATCGAATACTTGCCGATCTTCTGGTTCTTGAACAATGAGAGGTCGGCGTCCTTGAGGCTGGGCCCGCGAAGCGTGTTTCGGCCTGCGTTGCCGAAGACGCCGGCGGCCGGGGTGCTGAACACCGACGGGTCGAACCACTGCGCGGCGGTCCCGGTGTAGACAACCGGGCCGTTCAGGTTCGGCTTCTGGACGCCGACATCGGCCTGGCCGTCGCCGACCTGGTCGTAGTTTTCGAGCGCCGTGAAGGGCAGGCCGCTGGAGAACTGGGCAACGCCGCCGACCTGCCAGTTCTTGAGGAGCACGCCGGCCACGCCGTGCTTGTCCTGGAAGAACGGGAACACGTAGGTGGCGTTGATCACGAGGGTGTGGCGGATGTCGAAGTTCGACGGGCCCCACTCGTAATTCGGATCCCACCAGTCGGTCGCGCTTCCGGCGGCGTTGTCGAAATCCGCCGATCCGATCTGGCCGCCCGACCAGTTGTCGTGCGAGTTGCCGTAGGTGTAGGACACCTGCCCCTGCCAGTTGTGCGAATAGCGCTTGGTGACGCTAGCGGTCATCCCTTCGTAGGTCGAGTGCGCGATGTTGGTGCGCGTGCGGATACGTCCCCACGCCGGGAAGCGGAGGGTCGCGCCGGGCACGAGCTGCTTGACGCCGTTGACGTACTGGGACGGAACGTTGTTCGGGTCGCCGTAGAACGGCAGGTTGTGCCCCGCCGACCCCACGTACCCGACCTGGGCCGTCGTCTCGTGTCCGAGGTCACGGTCGAAGTGGACGTGCCACTGGTCGGTGTACGGCTGCTTCTCATCGTACGCGATGTACTCCGACCGCTTCTGGACCGTGGACGGGTTGACGCCGCCGGCGAGCACCGCGATGTTCCCGGGCCCGAACACGGGGGGGTTCTTGATGGAGACGCCCGCGAAGTACGGATAGATGCGGAACGCCGTGCCGCGGTAGAACGAGGTGGTCAGCGGCTGATAGAACATGCCCCACCCGGCCTTGATCGTCGACTTCTTGTCGCCGAGCGGGTTCCACGCGGCGCCGAGGCGGGGCGCGAAGCTCAGGTAGGACGGGTTCTTGAAGAGCGGCGTGCCAGCGGTGACACCGTTCGCGGTCGTGTTCAGGTCGTTGATGTTCAGCAGGCCGGCCACTCCGCCGTTGAGATCCTTCGGCGTGGTCACGAAGTCATACCGCAGCCCGTAGTCGAGCGTCAGCGTATCCTTCGCGCGCCAGGAATCCTGCACGAAGAAGGCGTTGTACCACTGGCGCATCCGCCGGTTCGTGTCCGTCCCCGGCAGGTTGCCGGTGAACTGGTTGGGCTTCGAATTGAGGAAATCCGCGATGGTGCCGAAGCGGAACGTGCCGCCAAAGCGCGAGTACGAGAACCCGTCGAAGTGGTAGTCCTGCATGTCCATGCCGGCCTTGAGGACATGGCCGCCCTTGTTCCACGTCAGCGTGTCGGAGAACTCGAAGATGTCCTGCGTGTAATTGACCGGCGTCGTCGCGACGGAGCCGGCCACCGCCACACCCGCCTGGCTGAGGTCGATGGCCCCGAAATGCGGGTCGGTCGAGAAATTCATTGACTGGGGAATGCCCCCCGAGATGCCGTCGGGCGTCAGGTCGTCGGTCCGATTCGTCCGGTTGGCCGAGAAATGGAACGAGTTCAGCAGGTTCGACGAGAACAGGTGCTGGTCCTGCGCCGTGAAGTACCGGGTGTAGGCCGTCGTGTGCTCGAAGAACAGCGGATGCGGCTGCGAAATGACTTCCTTCGAGTCGTCCCGCGACCAGCGGACCATGACGTTGTCCTTCTTGCCCAGGTTGTAGTCGAACTTCGTCACCCCGAAATGCTCGTCGGTCGGGTCCTGGTGCGAGAACGTGTTCAGCGCCGTGCCGTTGCCGAGCTCGGCGCCGTTGGGAAGCGGGAAAAGCAGATCGAGATACGGCTTCACGATGGGATTCACGCCGATGTTCACACCGTTCACGACGCCCTGATGCGCGGCGGCGTCGGGCAGGACGCCGATCTGCGTCACCGAGTTGCGGTCGCGCAGCTGTTCGTAGGACCCGAAGTAGAACAGTTTGTTCTGGAAGATCGGGCCGCCGAAGGTGCCGCCGAACTGATCGCGCCGGAAGGGGGGGGCGTCGCCGGTCGCGAAGAAGTTCTTCGAGTTCAGCGTGTCGTCGCGGTGGAATTCGAAGGCCGACCCGTGGATCGAGTTGGTGCCCGACTTGGTGACGGTGCTCATGACGCCGCCGGCGGCGCGCCCGAACTCCGCGTTGTAGCCGTGCGTCTGGACGTTGAATTCCTGCACCGTATCGACGCCGAGGAGCACGCCCGAGAGGCTGGAAGGCGCCTTGTCGGACACGTCCGCGATGTTGGTGCCGTCCATGAGGAAGCCGGTCTGCTCGGGCCGCGCGCCGCCGATGGACAGCTGCGTGCTGCTGAAGCCGCCCGTGAAATCCCTGCCGGTGCCGCGGCTGGTGATGACACCGGGCTGCAGCGTCGCGAGCTGGAGGAAGCTCCGTCCGTTCAGCGGCAGCTCGGCGATCTGCCGCGTCGTGATGACGCCGCCGGCCGTCGTGGACCCGATGGAGACGCTGCTCGTTTCACCGGCCACCGTCACCTGTTCCTCGAGCCCGCCGATCTGCATCTCGACGTCGACGAGCACGTCCTTGCCGATGGCGACGGTCAGCTGGTCGCGGACGACGGGGCGGAACCCCGTCAAGTTGATCGTGACCTTGTAGGGACCCGGCGACAGGCTCAGCACCCGGTAGCGGCCGTGGTCGTCTGAGACCTGGGACCGTTCGACTCCCGTCTCAACCTGCTTGACCAGAATCGTGGCACCCGGCAGCACACCTTTCTGTGCATCCGTGACGGTTCCCGAGATGCTGCCGGTCGTGCCCTGGGCGGCCGCGATGGTCGGGAGCAGGGCGACAAGACCGGCGAGAATACAGAAACGCTGGGTGAGTCGCATCATAAAGTCTTCGTCCTCATGTGAAACGGCTGGCAACGCACCGCCGGCACGGAGCATTGTTTGGTTCTACCTTTCCCAAACGTGCCTTACCTTGCACGGGTTATTGCGGAGAGTCAAGCGTAAACAAGCGGCACCGCCCTGGCGGGCTACTTCGGCACGCGGACCGGCGGCTCCTTGGAGTAATCCACGAACATGAAATCGAACCGGTACTCCTTGTCGGCCGCCTCGAACCGCACTTTTGTCGCGATGGTGGCCGGCAGGGCGAGGGCCGCCACGCGCGCCTCCAGATAGCCGCCGCGGGCATCGCGCGTGAACGGGATCGAGACCGTGGATTTCTTCCCCGCGCCGTCCGGGGCTTCGATGATGCGCGCCGCGAGACCGGGCGGCGAGAACGGTTTCGAGTACTCGTCGTACACGTACAGGCGGAAGATGGACGCGGCTGGATGCGTGACCTCGACGTGCCAGTTGTTGGACCCCATGAGGAAATATCCGCCGTGTTTGGGATTGTGATCGCCGTGCGGGCGGATCGTGTACTTCGCCACGAGCGTGCGCTTGCAGATGGGGCACCGGCCCGGGTCGAGCACGTCGACCTTCGGGTGCACGGGACAGGTAAACGACAGGGCCTTCGTGACGCGGATCAGATCGCGCCCGCACCGCCGGCAGCGACCGGCCTGCGTTTCGGACAGATCGGTGTGGACCGAGCAGGTCCAGACCAGGGCGAGGCGGACTGGCACGAGGGTCATCCCGCAAATGGGACACTTGCCAGCCGTGTCGTTGACCACCTCTGCGTGCATGAGGCAGGTCCACGCGACCGGTGGAACCTGGGGCGGCGGATTCTTCTGCAGGAACGCGCGGGCCACGTTCCCACCGATCCCGACTCCGGCAAACGGAACAAGCACCGAGACCAAGAACGCGCGCCGATTCAGCATGGCAACCGGTCCCCCGCGCCTCAGGATCTGGCGTAGACGATGAACCACTTGCCCGGCAGGAGGCCGTCGAACTCCTGGATGGGCTTGAAGCCGGCGTCGGCCATCCACTGCTTCACTTGATCTTTCGTGACGACGAGCGCCGGTTCGGCCTTGTGCGATCCGTCCGGCGGCAGTTCGACGATGGCGATACGCCCGCCCGGCTTCACGTAGCCGGCCATCGCCTTGAGGTAGCCCGCCCTGTCCTTGATGTGATGCAGGACGTCGTGGAACAGCGCGACGTCCACGTCGCGCGCGGGCAGCGTCGGATCGCCGAAGGCCCCCAGCACCGTCACGACATTCGTGACGTTCGCCGCGCGGGTCTTCTGCGTGATGCGGTCGAGAAATTCCTTGTCGATCTCGACGGCGTATACCTTCCCGGCGGGGGACACCGCTGTCGCGAGCGGAAGGCTCAGCACGCCGGGTCCGGCGCCGATGTCCGCGACGGTCTGGCCCGGCTTCAGGCCGAGGGACGCGATGATGTAGTCGATCTTCAAACCGGCGACCCGGTCCGGACGCTCGAGCCGCGCGCTCCAGTCGTCGGCTGGACGCCCCGCGAGCTGGCGAGCCGATACGCCGGCCGCCGCCGCAGCGACGGCGAGCGCCGTCGCGCCACATAGAAGCCATTTACGTTTCATCATGAAGCCTCTCCTTCTGCACAGAAAACTCGTAAGATTGCGCCAGCGTGTCCGGTTTTCACGGGCAAGTCAAGCCCGGGGCCTGAAATGGTCAGACCTTTATCAGGGCCCTGCCTCCATTGACGCGCGACGACCGTTCTGCTGTAATCGCAGCCATCGATGACGACCGTGCGGAACTCGCTCGCCGCAAGCCTCATGGTGGCGCTGCTCGTCGGCGGCAGCGCGGCGGTCGGCTATGCGCGCTGGACGCGCGCGATCGCCGACGCCGATCAGGCGCTGGCCGACGGCCAGTGGGATCGCGCGCTGACCACGTACGCGCGCGTCGAACGCCAGTTCGACCGCGTGCCTGCGGCCAAACAGGTCCTCGCGTCCGACTACAACCGCGTCGTCGCGAACCAGCTCTGGCTGTGTTACCGGCTGCAGCGCTACGACGACCTGATCGACAAAGCCGGCCGCGCGCCCGAAAGCGCGACCCCTCATTTGTGGTCCGGACTCGCGTTTTTCGCGAAGGGGCGCGCCGAGACGAAGCCCGACGGGCAGCTCGGATGGCTGACCCGATCCGAAGAAGAGCTGCGCCGCGCCGTGGAAGCGGCTCCGTCGGACTGGGACACGAAGTACGACTTCGAACTGGTGACGCGGCTCGCCGCGCAGCTGCGGAAGCAGCCCGCAACCCCGCCCAATCAACTCATGCAGCTCCTGCGTCCCCAGCCGAAGGTCGGCCCCAAGCCTGGACGGCACGTCGGGTGAGCGCCGTGGCCGCGCATCGATGAGATTCCTTCGTCCGGACCTGGCGCCATGGGGACTCGTCGCGCCGCTGCTCGTGGCGTTCTGGCTGGTTCACCGGCACGCGAGGGACGCCTTCCGCAGGCGCGTCGCGATCGCGCCCCGGTTCGCCGCGCTCTCGCGCCGCTCGACGCCCGCGCGCGATCGGGCCGTGCTCGCCTCGGCCATGATGGCGGCCGGCGCGCTCGTCTTCGCCCTCGTCCGTCCCCAGGCGCAGCTGACGCACCGGGTCCCGGAATACGAGCGTCAGGACCTGGTCATCATGCTGGATCGTTCCGCATCGATGAAGGCGCGCGACATCCCGCCGTCGCGGTTTTCGCGCGCGACCCTCGAAATCCGGAACTTCGTGCGGCAGAAGCCCGACGGCATCGATCGCATCGGGCTGGTGGGATTTGCCGATGCGGCGGTCATCCTCTCCTACCTGACCCGGGACGTCGACAGCGTGCTGTTTTATTTCGACTGGATCGACACCGATCCCACGCCGCTGTTCGGGACGAACATCGGCGGGGCGCTGAAGAGCGCGATGGACGTGGCGCAAAAGGACGATCGGCCCACGCGGAAGCTGTTTCTGGTCGTGTCGGACGGCGAGGACTACGGGACCGAGCTCAAGCGAGCGCTCGACATGGCGCGCGCGGCGGGCTACCGGGTGAACTGTATCGGGATCGGGTCGGACGAGGCCGTGCCGATTCCGTTGCGTTCAGCCGACGGACGGGAGAGCTTTCTCCGGGACGACGCCGGCCGGCCGGTCACGACCAGATTCTCCGAACGCACGCTGCGTGACATCGCGGCGGCCACAGGAGGGCGGTACGTCCGGTCGACCACCGGCGAGGAGCTCCAGCGTGCGATCGCCGAGATCGTCGCCGGGGAGCGGAAGGTGGTCGGGTGGCGCACGTCCACGGAATATCGCGATCTGTATCCTGTCGGTCTTACCGTGGCGGCACTGGCGGGCGTCGGCGTGTGGCTGTTGCTCTGATGATGATTCACGATCCTGTGACCGACCCCGAAGACTGGACCACCGATCATGCGCTCGGGCTCATTGCCGGGCTGGAGGCGGAGATCGGCAAGGTGATCGTCGGCCAGCAGGTGCTGATCCGGCGCCTGCTCACCGGGCTGTTCGCCGCGATCCCGTACGCCACGGCCGACACCGGCGCGCGCGTCGGGTGCGGCCACATCCTCCTCGAAGGCGTACCCGGCGTCGCGAAGACGCTGACCGCCACGACGCTGGCGCGCGCGATCTCCGCGCGCTTCCAGCGCCTCCAGCTCACGCCGGACATGATGCCCGCCGACATCCTCGGGACGCGCATCTACGACGCGAAGGCCGCGACGTTCCGCATCGAGCAGGGGCCCGTCTTTACGAACATCCTGCTGGCGGACGAGATCAACCGCGCCTCGCCGAAGACACAGAGCGCGCTGCTCGAGGCGATGCAGGAGCGTCAGGTCACCCTCGCCGAGACCACGTTCCCGCTCGACGATCCGTTCTGGGTGCTCGCGACGCAGAACCCGGTCGAGCAGGAGGGGGTGTACACGCTGCCCGAGGCGCAGCTCGATCGCTTCTCGATGATGTTGCGCGTGGAGTACCCGAGCGCCGCGCACGAACGTGAGATGCTGCACGCGCGACTCACGGATCGCACGGTCCAGCGGCGGTTGTCGCCCGCCGAGGTGACGCGGCTGCGCGTCTTCATCCGCGACGCGGTCTACGTCGACGACAACCTCATTGACTACATCGTCCGGCTGGGTCGCGCGACCCGTCACCCCGCCGAGGTCGGACGCGCCGATCTGGCGGAGTTCCTCGTCCTCGGTATTTCGCCGCGCTCGTACCAGCACGTGCTGGCGCTCGCGCGCGTCACGGCGTTCATGCATGGCCGTACCTACGCCCTGCCGTCGGACGTCAAGGAAATCTACCTGGATGCGACCCGCCACCGCGTGGCGCGCAGCATCCGCGCGGAGGCCGAGAACATCGAGGCCGACCACCTCCTCGGCGAGCTGCTGCGGGCGGTGCCGATCCCATGATCCCCGAAGCGGTGATGCGGGAATTGCGGTACATCGAAGTGTCCACCGCGCGGAAGATGCGCTCGCCGCGCGTCGGCCCGTTCACGAGCCGCCTGCGCGGGCCGGGGTTCGATTTCGACGAGCTCCAGCCGTACCGGCCGGGCGACGACGTGCGGCGCATCGACTGGAACGTCACCGCGCGGCTGGATGCCCCGTTCGTGCGCCACACGCACGCGGAACGGGAGCTGAACATGATGATCGCCATCGACGTCTCGCGATCGATGGAGCTCGGCACGTCGCACTACTCGAAACGGGAAGCGATGATGTTCATCACGGCGTCGCTGCTGTTTTCCGCGCTGTCGAACCAGATCAACACCGGCTTCCTCGCGTTTTCGGACCGGGTGGTCGCCTCCAGGCCGCCGCGCCGCACGCGCGCCGCGGCCTGGGCGGTCCTGCAGCAGTGCTGGTCGGCCCCCTCCGGGTCCGGCCGCACCGCGCTGGTGCCGATGGTCCGGCACCTGGTGGGCACGCTCAAGCGGATGAGCATCGTGTTCCTCGTGTCAGACTTCATCACCGATGAAGACCTGTTCGGCGGGCGCGATCTGTCGATGCTCGCCGCGCGGCACGACGTCATCGCGGTCGTCCCGGAGGACCGGACGGAGCGCGAGCTTCCCGCCGGGCCCGGCTACCTGAGCGTGCGCGACCTGGAATCGGGCCGCCGCGCAACCGTAGGGCTGGGATGGCAATCACGCGGACGCTATGCGGCCGAGGCGCTCGGTCGCCGTCAGGCCCTGTCCGCGGCGTTCTACCGGGTCCCGATGGCACATGTGTTCGTGCCGACCGACGAGAGCCCGGTCGAGCCGCTGCTCTCATTGTTCGCGAGGAGTCTCAGGCGGTGACCGCACCCGATCGTCCCTCGTCCCCACTTCTCGTCGCGCTGCTGGCGGCGCTGGCGCTCGCTCCGGCCGGGACGACGGCACAGACGCGCCCGGCCGCGTCGGTCGGCGCTCTACCCGCGGCGCCGCACGCCGACGGGCGGCCGCCCGCGCCGGCCCCGCAGGCCACGCCGGCGGAGGAGGAGGAGGTCACCGTGAAGACGAACCTCGATCGCCCGGCGGTGTGGGTGGCCGATCGCGTGACATACACGATCGAGATCACGTGCAGGCGTGGCGTCGACATCCTGGTGGACGACCTGTCGCCCGACAAGCTCAAACTGGTCGGTCTCGAGGTCGTGAGCAGTGACACCGCGCGTCAGGCCGGCAGCGGCGACGTGATCCGGTACGAATTCAGGTACGTGCTCACGACCTACCGGGTCGACGTGCCGACGCTGACAATCGGCCCGCTGCCGGTGCGGTACTACGCCAGGCGGGAGGGGGAGCGCCCCCCGGACGCGGCGCCTGCCGGGACCGTGCGGGTGCCGGAGGCGGCGATCGCCTTCCGCAGCCTATTGCCCGAC
>DAIUEK010000007.1:0-16054 GCA_036845165.1 Vicinamibacterales bacterium
CCCAGGTCGCGGATGTCCCGCGACAACGTGGCCTGCGTCACCTGGATGCCGCGCGTCTTGAGCTGCTCCCGTAGCTGCTCCTGGCTGGTAATGGGCTCCCGGTCCACCAGCTCGAGTACAAGAGACTGCCTATACGACTTCATAACTATTCAGTCCGGCGATCCATTATACACGTTATGTATACGTAACTATTACTATTACTTATTGACCTCATGAGATCGGTAGTGTATATTCACTCAGTCGGATGAATAGTTATACTGATCTCGTCCGGGTGGGCGTCGCAGGGGCCACCGGGTATACCGGCGTCGAACTGCTGCGCTTGCTCGCGCGGCATCCGGGGGTGCGGATCGCGGCCGCGATGGGATCGCCTGGAGCTGCGCCCCGGCACGTGCCGTCCCTCAAGAGTCTCTGGGATGCGCCGGTGGACGGCCTCGATCTGGACGCGCTCGCGGAGTCCACGGACGCGGTGTTCCTCGCGCTCCCCGATCAGGCCGCGGCGGACGTGGCGCCGTCGCTCGTCGCGCGGGGCAAGCGCGTGTTCGATCTATCGGGCGCGTTTCGCCTGCGGAATGCCGAACTGCGGCAGCGCTGGTATCCGGGCACGCTGGAACAGCCGCCCGCCGTCGTCTACGGGTTGACCGAGCGCAACCGCGACCTGCTGCGCGACTCCACGCTCGTCGCGTGCGCGGGCTGCTACCCCACGGCGGCGATCCTCGGGCTCCAGCCGCTGCTGCAGGCGGGCCTGGTCAATCTCAGCGGGGCGCCGATCATCATCGACGCGAAGTCGGGCGTGTCCGGCGCGGGGAAAACCCCGTCGGAGCGGACGCACTTCAGCGAGTGCCACGGCAGCCTGTCCGCGTACGGCGTCTTCGATCATCGCCACGCCGCCGAGATCGAGCAGGAGCTCGGCACGCCCGTCACGTTCGTGCCGCACCTGGTGCCGATCGATCGCGGCATCCTCGAGACGATTTACGCGACGCTCGAGCCCGGCGTCGACGAGGCCGCGATTGCCGCGACGCTGCACGCCGCGTACGACGACTCTCCCTTCGTGCGGCTGACGGGCGGCGACCTTCCGGAAATCAAGCACGTCGCCCACACGAATTTCTGCGACATCGGCTGGAAGGTGAATCCGCGCACGCGGCAGCTCGTGCTCATCGTCTGCATCGACAACCTCGTGAAGGGGGCCTCCGGCCAGGCGGTCCAGAACTTCAACGTCGCCTTCGGCTTCGACGAAAGGCTCGGGCTCAATTGAGCGAGCACCGCGAGCGAGCCACGCGAACGGAGCGGGGCACGGGGGCCCCGCGAGTGAGCGTGTCGGGGAGTCCGAGGGGCGAAGCCTCTCGGACAATGACGACGCTCCTGAAACTCGGCGGGGAGCTGCTCGAGGACGGGGCGGCGATGCGCGCGGCGGCGGCGGCCATCGCGGCGCTGTCCGCGGCCGGGCCCGTGGCGGTCGTCCACGGTGGAGGGCGCGCGATCGACGCGGACCTCAAGGCGCGCGGCAAAGCGCCGCGTTTCGTGGACGGATTGCGCGTCACCGACGAAGACACGCTCACAACAGTAGTGGCGGTGCTCGCCGGACGCATCAACACCGCCTTTGTCGCCGCGCTCGGCGCGGCCGGCGTGCAGGCGGTCGGGCTGACGGGCGCCGACGGCTCGCTCGGACTCGCGAGGCTGGCGCCGCCGCTCCGGACGACGTCGGGTGCGACCGCGGATCTCGGGCTCGTCGGGATTCCCAGGGAAGATGCGCCGTCGCGGCTGCTCACGGCCCTTCTCGCCCTCGGCTACGTGCCGGTCATCGCGAGCGTGGGCGTGGACGCCTCGGGGCAGCTGCTCAACGTCAACGCGGACACGCTGGCCGCGCACCTCGCGAACGCGATGGGCGCGACGCGCATGATCATCGCGGGCAAGACGGCAGGCGTGTTCGACGCCTCGGGAAACACGTGCGCCCGGCTCGACCAGCAGGCCGCGCGCGCGATGGTCGCCGAGGGCACCGCGCGCGACGGGATGGTCGCGAAACTCGGCGCCTGCCTCGATGCGATCGCGGGCGGTGTCGCCGAGGTCCGGATCGTTGACGGCAGGGCCGGCGCATACGACGTCGCGCCGGGGACCACCATCACCAACTCACGAGCGCCCGAGTTCACCAGATGCTGACGACCACTTCCGTCGACCCGATTGCCCTGGACGCCCGGCACGTGCTGCAGGTGTACCGCCGCGCCCCGGTGGTCTTCGAATCGGGCCAGGGATGCGCGCTGTTCACGCGCGAGGGTGACCGCTACCTCGATCTGATCTCGGGCGTCGGTGTGGCGTCGCTCGGCCACGCCCATCCCGCGCTGGCGCGCGCGCTCGCCGAACAGGCGTCGACGCTCCTGCACACGTCGAACCTGTATCACCATCCGCTCCAGTCGGAGCTCGCGGCGAAACTCTCGGCGCTGTCCGGGCTCCCGCGCGCGTTCTTCTGCAACAGCGGCGCGGAAGCGGTCGAGGCGTGCCTCAAGGTCTCACGCCGCTTCTGGCACACGCAGGGCACGCCGCGGACCAGGTACGTGGCGTTCGAGCATTCGTTCCATGGGCGCACGATGGGTGCGCTCTCCGTCACGTGGGACGACCACTACCGCGCGCCGTTCGCGCCGCTCGTTCCCGGCGTTACGTTCGTCAATCCGAACGATCCCGCGGCCATCGCCGCGGCGATCACCCCGGACACCGCCGCCGTCATCGTCGAACCGCTCCAGGGGGAAGGCGGGGTGCGGCCGATCCCGCAGAGCGCGGCGGATGCCATCGCGGCCGCCTGCAAACGGACCGGCGCGCTGCTCATCGCGGACGAGGTGCAGTGCGGCCTCGGACGCACGGGACGGCCGTTCTACTCCGGCGCCCTCGGCCTGGAGCCGGACCTGATGGCGATCGGCAAGGCACTCGGCGCCGGTGTGCCGATTGGCGCGGCGCTCTTTTCCGACCGCGTGGCCGCTTCGGTGAAACCCGGGGACCACGGCAGCACCTACGGCGGCAATCTGCTCGCCTGCCGCGCCGCCCTCGTGTTCCTCGAGGAGCTCACGACGGGCGGACTGATGCAGCACGTCGCACGCGTGGGCGCGTATCTCGAGCGCGGCCTGCACGCGATCGCGGCGCGCCAGCCCGCGATCACGTCGGTTCGCGGCGCCGGCGTCATGTGGGGCATCGAGATCGATCGCCCGGCGGCGGCGGTGGTCGAAGCGGCGCTCCAGCGCCGGCTGCTGATCAATCGCACGGCGGACACGGTCGTCCGGCTGCTGCCCCCCTTCGTCATCTCGGAACGCGAGATCGACGAGGCCCTGCCGCTGCTCGAAGCGGCGATTGCGACGGCGGTAGAGGCGCCACGCTCATGAGTATCCAGTTGCGCACGGGCGTCGCGGAAGACGCGACGGCCATTCACGAGCTCATCACCGCGAATGTGAGCGCGGGCCACCTGCTGCCGCGGACGTTCGAGGACGTCGAGTCGCGCGCGCACCGCTTCGTCGTGGCGGTCGGTGACGCCGTGGTGATCGGATGCGGGGAGCTCGCGCCGCTCAGTAGCGACGTCGCCGAGGTCCGCTCGCTGGTCGTCGACGAGGCCAACCGCGGTCAGCGGACCGGCGTTGCGCTCGTCACGGCGCTGGCCGATCGCGCGCGTGAGCTGGGCTACGTGACGCTCTGCGCGTTCACGCACCAGCCGTCCCACTTCGTCCGTCTCGGTTTCTCGATCGTGCCCCATGTCTGGGTGCCGGAAAAAATCGCGCACGACTGCGTCGGCTGCAGCCAGTTCCGCCAGTGCGGCCAGTACGCGGTGTCGCTGCAGCTGCGCGCCGGCGCCGGCCTGCGCCTCGAAACGACCGCCCCCCCCCAGCGCGCCGTCGCGCCGCCGCGCACGAGCGTCGAGCGGCTGCGCCTGGTCCCAATCGCTGACGACGAACGCATCCCCGCATGACCGTCGCCTCTCTGATGTTCGTCGACATCCAGGGCAGCGTGTCCGCGCCGGCCGGCTTCCGTTCGGCCGGGGTGGCGTGCGGCATCAAGAAGTCCGGGGGGCTCGACCTCGCCCTGATCGTGAGCGACGCTCCTGCGTCGAGCGCCGCCGTGTTCACCACGAACAAGGCGCTGGCGGCGCCGATCCTCGTCTCGAAGGCGAGGCTCCAGGCCTCCGGCGGACACTCCACCACCATCGTCATCAACAGCGGCTGCGCGAACGCCTGCACCGGCCCTGACGGGCTCCAGACCGCGGAGGCGATGGCGGACGCCGCCGCGCGCGCCGCGCGCGTCGATCCGTCGCAGGTGCTCGTCGCGTCGACGGGCGTCATCGGCGTGTCGCTCGATCGACAGAAAGTCACGGCCGGCATTACGGCGGCAGCCGCGGCGCTGGCGCGGGACGGCGGCGCGGCCGCCGCGCGCGCCATCATGACGACCGATCCGTTTCCGAAGGAAGCGGCGGTCGAGGTCACCACGCCGGCGGGACGCTTCCGCGTCGGCGGCATCGCCAAGGGCTCCGGCATGATCGAGCCGCTCATGGCCCCTCCCCAAGCAACGATGCTGGGGGTCGTGACGACGGATGCGCAGATCAGCCCGGCGCTGCTGCAGCGCGCGCTGACCGCGGTCACAGACGTCACGTTCAACGCCATCTCCGTGGACGGTGAGTGCTCCACGAACGACTGCGTCTTCGCGCTGGCCAACAGCGCGAGCCACGTGGCGATCACGGAGCGCGAGTTCGACCTCTTCGTCGAGGCGCTCCGTCGCGTGTGCGAGCCGCTCGCGATCGGGATCGTCCGCGGGGGTGAAGGCGCGACCAAACTCATCACCATCGAGGTCGCGGGGGGCGCGTCGAACGACGAGGCCAAGCGGGCCGCACGGGCGATCGCGAATTCGCCGCTGGTGAAGACCGCGGTCCACGGCGCCGACCCGAACTGGGGCCGCCTCGTCGCGGTGGCCGGCCGCGCGGGCGTCGACTTCAACCTCGAGCGGGCGCGCGTGCGCATCGGCGACGTGGAGCTCTTCGCCGGCGGCCGTCCGTTCGACGAGCGCGCGCCGCAGGCGTCCGAGCACCTGCAGGGCAGGGACGTGACGCTGCACGTCGACCTGGGCACCGGTGGATCCGGCGCCGCGCGCATGTGGGCGTGCGACCTCAGCGCCGAATACGTGAAAATCAACGCGGAGTACCGAACATGAGTTTGCAGGCGACCGCCTCCAGGGCGACAACCGAGTGGCAGCCGTCGCAGTTCCTGTCCGTCCTCGACCTGACGCCAGGCGAACTGGAGACGTGCCTCGAGCTGGCGGCGTCGATGAAAGCGGCGCGGCACGCGAATCGCCCGCACGGGACGCCGCTCGCCGGCCGGCACGTGGCGCTGCTGTTCGACAAGCCGTCGCTGCGCACGAGGTCGACGTTCATGATTGCCGTCCGCGAGCTGGGGGGAGACGTCATCGAGCCCCTCGCGGACGTCGCGCTGGGCGGGCGCGAGTCGATCGAAGACGTGGCGCGCAACCTGGAGCGCTGGGTGTTCGGGGTGGTCGTGCGCACCTTCGCCCAGGAGCGCCTGGAACGTTTCGCGGCGGCGGCGCCCCGCCTCCGCCTCGTCAACGCGCTGACCGATGAAGAGCATCCCTGCCAGGCGCTCGCGGACTGCCTCACGCTCGTCGAGCGCTGGGGATCGCTGCGCGACCGCACGATCGCGTTCGTGGGGGATGGCAACAATGTCGCGGCCTCGCTCGCGCAGGCGGCCGCGATGCTGGGTGGGACGGTGATCGTCGCCTCGCCTCCGGGGTTCGAGCTGCCGCAGGGCGTTCAGGACTCTGTCGCGGAGGTCGCGAGGTTTGGCGGCGGCGTGCGCGTCACGAGCGATGCGGCCGGAGCCGTGTCGCAGGCCGACGCGATCTACACGGATGTCTGGGCGTCGATGGGCCAGGAGAGCGAAGCCGCCAGCCGGCACGATCTCTTCATGCCCTACCAGGTGAATGGCGCGCTGATGTCGCGCGCGCCGAAGGACACCCTGTTCATGCACTGCCTCCCCGCGCACCGTGGTGACGAGGTCACCGACGAGGTAATGGATTCGGCGGTGTCGGTCGTGTTCGACCAGTCCGAGAACAGGCTCCACACCCAGAAGGCGTTGCTCGCGCTGCTCGCTACGTAGTAACCTCGCCCGCAGATGCGGCAGGCAGTGATCACCCGGCACGGTGCGGCCGACGTGTTCGAGATGCGCGAGGGTCCGGACCCCGTCCCGGGCGACGGCGAGATCCGGATCCGCGTCCGCGCGGCGGGAATCAACTTCGCCGACATCCTGGCCCGCATCGGGCTCTACCCCGACGCCCCCAAGCCTCCCGTCGTCGTCGGCTACGAGGTGGCCGGAATTGTCGATGCGGTCGGGAACGGCGTCACAAGTCCGCAGGAAGGGGACCGCGTCATGGCGCTGACGCGCTTCGGCGGCTACGCGGATTCGGTCGTGGTGCCCGCCGCGCAGGCCTACCGCTTTCCGGATCGCCTGAGCGACGCGGAAGCGGCGGCCGTCCCCGTCACCTATCTCACCGCCGCGATCGCGCTCTACCGGATGGCGGCCGTGACCGCGGGGGAGACGGTGCTCGTGCACAACGCCGGCGGCGGCCTCGGGATCGCGGCCACGCAGCTCGCGCGCCTGCGCCGCGCCACCGTCATCGGCACGGCCTCCGCCGGCAAGCACGACGCGCTGCGCAGTTTCGGCGTCGAGCATGCGATCGACTATCGCCTCGGCGACGTCGAGGCCGAGGTCAGGCGGATCACGAAGGGACGCGGCGTCGACGTGATCCTCGATCCGATCGGCGGCCGAAGCTTCGGCGCGAGCTACCGGATGCTGGCGCCCCTGGGGCGCCTGGTCATGCTCGGCATCTCCTCGATGTCGGGCGAGCGCCGGCACGCCTGGCGGGTGCTGCGCTCATGGTGGGCGATGAAATCGTTCGACCCGCTGTCGCTCATCAACAGGAATCGCGGGGTCTTCGGGCTCAACCTCGGCCATCTCTGGGATGAAGGGCGCCACCTGCAGCCGCTCATGCAGCTGCTGTTGACGGAGTTGAGCGCCGGCCGCCTCGAGCCCGTCGTCGCGCGAACGTTCCCGCTGGAACGCGCGGGCGACGCGCATCGCTTCATCCAGAACCGATCCAACATCGGCAAGGTCGTTCTTACCACCTGAACTCATTGGCGATTGGTGATTGTCCAATGAAGATTGCATTGAAACTCCAATCACCAATCGCCCATCGTCAATCCGTGTGCAATCGCCAATCGCCAATCGCCAGTCGAGAATGAAGCGTCCTGTCCTGCTGGCCGCGGCCGCGCTCGCGGCGCTGACGTGCGCGTACACGTGGCCCCTGATCGCCCATGCCGGGTCGGCCGTTCCGCACGATCGCGGTGATCCCCTGCTCGTCACGTGGATCCTGTGGTGGACGACGCACGCGGTGCCGTTGACGGCGGCCTGGTGGAACGCGCCGGCGTTCTATCCCTCGACGGGCGTCCTCGCGTTTTCCGAGAACCTGCTCGGCCTCGCGCCGATCACCGCGCCGATCATTGCCCTGACGAAGTCGCCGCTGCTCGGTTACAACGCGGCGTTCCTTCTCAGCTACGTGTTCAGCGGACTTGGCGCGTATCTGCTGGCGTTCGTGCTGACGCGCAGGCACGATGCGGCATTCGTCGCCGCGATCGTGTTCGCCTTCGCGCCGTATCGGCTGTCGCACACCCAGCATCTGCAGTTGCTCTCTTCGTACTGGATGCCGGTCGCGATCGCGGCGCTGCATTTGTACGTCGCGGAGCCGAAGTGGCGATGGGCGGGACTCTTCGCGGCAAGCTGGCTGCTGCAGGCGCTCGCCTGCGGGTATTACCTGTTCTTCCTGACGATCTTCGTGCTGCTGTGGCTGGCGTGGTTTGCCCCGGGCCGCCTCACGGTCCGGCAGGTGTCACGGCTCGCCGTGGCCTGGGGCCTGGCGGTCTGCCTGCTCGCGCCCGTCCTCCTCGGCTATCGAACCATCCACGCGCAATACGGCTTCACGCGCAGCCCCGTCGAAATCGTGAACTACAGCGCCGACATCGCGGGGCTGCTCTCCGCGTCACCGGATTCGTTGCTGTGGCGGGGCCTGCACGCGGCGGATGGGGCCGAGTCGGAACAGTTTCCAGGCGTGACGATCCTCGCGTTGCTGATCGCTGGAGTCGGCGTGCGCGTGGTGCGCGGTGCGCGGGAGGTGCAACGTGGGCGCGGGCCACTCTCTTTCTATCTGCTTTCCGCGCTCCTGATGTGGGTGCTCTCCCTCGGGCCGCAACCGACGCTCTTCGGAGAACCGCTCGGCGTGCCTGGCCCGTACGCGCTGCTGGCGCACCTGCCGGGTTTCAACGGGATGCGGGTACCGGCACGGCTGTGGATGCTGTCGGTCCTGTGCCTTGCCGTGGCGGGGGCGTTTGTCGTCGCCCGCATCGAGTCGCGGCGCGCCCGGCGGCTAGTGGCGACCGCGGCGACTCTGGGACTTCTGCTGGACGGCTGGCCGCGCGCGTTTCCGGTGGTCGCGGCGCCGGCCATGCGCGTCACCAGCACGAGCGCGCATGTGCGGCTCGGCCTGCCGCTGCGACAGAACGAAACGGACACGATGTACGGCGCCATCGCCCAGGCGCGGCCGGTGTTCAACGGGTACAGCGGATACGACGCCCCGCAGCACTTCGCGATGCGAGATCTGCTCGAGCGCCACGACCCTCGGATTCTCGATCGTCTTGCCGCGACCGAGCCCATCGAGGTCGTCGTCGAATCGGCGGGCGATCCGGACGGCGGATGGCGCGACTACCTTCAGCGCTACCCGCGCGCCAGGCGCGTGGACGTGACACCGGAGTGGACGAGTTACGAGATAGCCCCCACCGGCGCCGTCGCGCCTCCGGACGTCAAGGGGACGTGGCTCCGCGTCGCCTCGATCACCACTAAGGCCAATCCGCACGACATCGGCGCCGTGCTCGACGGCGATCTGGACACCCGGTGGCATTCACAGCCGCAAGTCGGCGGCGAAACGATCACGATCGCGCTCGATGGCGTGCACCACGTCGGCGCCGTCGTGCTGTGCCTCGGCGCGTATGCCGCGCAGTATCCGCGCGTGCTCGAGATCGCCGTCTCGGGAGACGGGTCCGCGTGGTCGCCGGTCTATACTGGCGGCACCGCCCTCGAGACCTATGACGCGGCGCTCCGGTCGCCGCGAGAGGTGCCCATCACACTGCCTGTTCAACGCGACGGCGTCCGGTTTCTGCGACTGCGCCAGACGGGAAACGATCCCCGTTTCGGCTGGTCGATCGTGGAGCTTCGCGTCGTCGAATGACGATGACCCGGAATGTGCGCGCGGTGGGGCTGGCATCGCTCGCGTACGTGCTGCTGACGATCGCGTACTCGTGGCCGCTGCCGATCAACCTGATGCACGGCATCGCGCACGATTCGGGCGATCCGATCCTGAACGCGTGGATCCTCTGGTGGACGACGAAGGCGCTCCCGTTGACGTCGCACTGGTGGAACGCGCCGATCTTTTATCCGGCGGTCGGGACGCTCGCCTTCTCCGAACACCTGCTCGGCCAGGCGCCGATCGCGGCGCCGATCATCGCGCTGACCGGCAACCCGCTGCTCGGTTACAACGTCACGCTGCTGGCCACGTACGTGCTCAGCGCGCTGGGCGCGTACTTCCTGGCATACACGCTGACCCATCGTCACGACGCGGCATTCGTCGCGGGAATCGCCTATGCCTTTGCCCCGTACAGACTCGCTCAGGTTCCGCATATCCAGGTGCTGTCGGCATACTGGGCCCCCGTGTGTCTCGCGGCGCTGCATCGCTACGGCCGCGAGCCCCGGCCGCGCTGGGCCATCCTCGCGGCGGGCGCGTGGCTGATGCAGGCGTTGTCGTGCGGGTACTACATGTTCTTCCTGTCGGTGCTCCTCGCGTTATGGATGCTGTGGTTCGCGCCGGGCCGCTGGTCGCTGCGGACCATCGGCGGCGCGGCGCTGGCGTTCGGCGTCGCCGCGCTGCTGCTCGCGCCGATTCTGCTGGATTATCAGGCTATCCTCCGGGACACGTACGGCTTCAGCCGCTCGATCGACGAAATCCGCATCTTCAGCGCGGACGTGGCGGGGCTGTTGCTCGCGTCCGAGGATCTGCTGCTGTGGGGATGGGTGCACGCCATCCAGCGGCCGGAATCGGCGCTCTTTCCAGGCCTGACGATCGTCCTGCTCGCGGGGTTCGCCCTCTACAGCACGAGGCCGTTCGACACTGATGCTGGCGAGTGGAGGCGGATGCGGGTGCTGCGCGGCGCACTCACGGCGATCCTCGTCGTGCTGTTGATCGCGGCCGCCATCCCGATCGCGTACGGCCGCACCTGGCGCCTGACGGCCGGCGGCGTCCGCCTGATCTCCATGGCGCGCGCGGACAGGCCGCTGGCCCTTGCGCTTGCCGCCGCCCTCGCGCTGATGGCATCGCTTCCGCGCGTCCGCGCGGCGTTTCGCCGCCGCTCGCCGCTCGCCTTCTATCTCATCGCCACGTTCGCGATGTGGGTGTTTGCGCTCGGGCCCGATCCCACGGTCATGGATCAGCGCGCCCTGTATCAGGCGCCGTACGACTGGCTGATGCGAGTGCCCGGCTTCGACGGGCTGCGCGTGCCTGCCCGGTTCTGGATGATGGCGCTCGTCTGTCTCAGCATCGTCTCGGGGCTGGCGGTGCACCGGCTGCAGGGCCGCACTCGCCGGATCGTGGTCTCGCTTGCGTTCGCGGGGCTGCTCCTCGACGGGTGGCCCCGGACGTTCATCGTGGTGCCGGCGCCGCAGATTCGGCCGTCTCCTGCGGGCGTGACGAGCCGGATCGATCTTCCGATCTCTGACGACACGGATGCGCAGGCGCTTTACCAGCAGGTGTTCGACCCGATCCCGCTCCACAACGGATTCAGCGGCTACGTCGCGCCGCACTATTACGCCTTGCGGATGCTCATCGGGGAGTCCGACCCGCGCATCCTCGAGATCCTTGCCGCGAACGGCCCGCTGGGCGTCGTGATCGACCACGCGGGCGACCAGGACGGCCGGCTGCGGAAGTTCGTCCAGTCGTATCCCGGCGCGGCCGTCGAGCGGTCCGAGCCTGACTGGAGCAGCTACCGGATTCCGCGCAGTGCCTCGGTCGCGGCGCTGGCGGACCGCGAGGGAACGCCGCTGCGGATCAAGTCGCTCAGCACCTTTCCCAGCCCGCCTCACGCCGGGCGCGCGCTGGACGGCGACCTGCGGACGCGGTGGAGCGGCGGCGTGCAGCAGCAGTCAGCCGATGCGATCATCGAGCTCGAGCAGCCAACCTATGTCCGGCAGGTGGTCCTCGATCTCGGAGGGTTCGTGACCGACTTCCCGGCCCGCCTGCAGATTGACGTCTCGCGCGACGGCGCCGTGTGGGAGCCGGTATGGACGGGAAGCACCGCGCTGCACGCGTATTACGGCGCGATCAGACATCCCCGCGAAATGCCGCTCGTGTTTGCCTTGAACAGGGACGCGGTGCGGTTCATTCGACTCCGACAGACGGGCTTCGGCACGCACGACTGGAGCGTAGCGGAGCTCCACGTGCTCCAGTAGCGGGGACTGGTCCCCGGTCTATACTGCCGCTCGTCCGGATGAGAATGTCGCGAAACGCGCGTGCCGTCGGCCTCGCCTCGCTCGCATATGTCGCCGTTGCCGTGGCGTACACATGGCCGCTTCCGATCAGGCTGGCGGGCGTTCCGCACGATCTTGGCGATCCGCTGATGACCACCTGGTTCCTGTGGTGGTCCGGCACGCAGGCTGTCCCCTTGACCGCGCATTGGTGGAACGCCCCCACGTTCTATCCCGCAACCGGCGTTCTGGCGTTTTCGGAACATCTGCTCGGGCTGGTGCCGATCGCGGCTCCGCTCGTCGCGCTGACACACCAGCCGCTGGTCGGCCACAACGTTGCGTTCATCGCGACCTTCGTGCTGAGCGCGCTCGGCGCGCATTTCCTCGCGTACACGATCACGAGACGGCACGACGTCTCCGCCGTTGCCGCGGTGGCATTCGCCTTCGCGCCTTACCGTCTCGCGCAGGTGCCGCACATCCAGGTGCTGTCGTCGTATTGGACGCCGGTCTGCCTCGCGGCCCTGCACCGCTACGACCGCACCGCGCGCGCGCGATGGGCCCTGGTCGCCGCCGCAGCCTGGGTCCTGCAGGCGCTGTCGTGCGGCTACTACCTGTTCTTTCTCTCGGTGCTGGTCGCGCTCTGGTTCCTGTGGTTCGCGGTCGGCCGATGGCCGGTGCGGCGGCTCGCCCTCGCGGCGGCCGCGTTCGTCGGCGGGGCGCTCCTGCTCGCGCCCTTCCTCCGCGGGTACCAGGTCATTCTCCAGGACACGTACGGCTTCAAGCGCTCGATCGGAGAGATCCGGTTCTTCAGCGCGGACGTGGCCGGACTGCTGTTCGCGAGCGACGAGCTGCTCGCGTGGGGGTGGGTGCACGTCTTCCAGCGCCCGGAATCGAACCTGTTCCCGGGCCTCGCCATCGTGCTCCTGACCGTCTTCGCGGTGTACCGGGCGCACCCGTTCCGGACCGACGCCGCGGAGCCGCGCTCGATGCTCGTCCTGCGCACGGTCTTCACGGCCCTGCTCGTCCTTCTGCTCATCGCGACCGCGATCCCGCTCGCGTACGGCACGTGGCGGCTCACCGTCGGCGGGACGCCGCTGCTGTCGATCGCGCGCGCCGACAAGCCGCTGACGCTTTCGCTGGCCGCGGCGCTCGCGTTGATGGCGTCGCTGCCCCGGATTCGCGCGGCGTTCCATCGCCGCTCGGTGCTGGCGTTCTACCTGCTCGCCGCATTCGCGATGTGGGTGTTCGCGCTCGGGCCGGATCCCACCGTCATGGAGCAGCGCGCGTTGTACCAGGCGCCTTACGGCTGGTTGATGCGGCTGCCGGGGTTCGACGGCCTCCGGGTGCCGGCGCGCTTCTGGATGATGGCGCTGGTCTGCCTCAGCGTGGTGGCCGCCCTCGCCGTCGACCGCCTGTCCGGACGCGCCCGCCGAGTGGTGGGCGCGCTCGCCGTCGCCGGGCTGCTGCTCGACGGATGGCCGCGCACGTTCCTGGTGCTTCCGGCTCCGGCGCTCCGGCCCTCCCCGTCAGGTGTCGTCGCGCGACTTGACCTTCCCATGAACAGCGACACCGATCCGCTGGCCCTGTACCAGCAGATGTTCGATCCGGTGCCGCTGTATAACGGTTTCAGTGGATACTCTGCGCCCCACTACTACGCCCTGCAGGCCCTCGTGGAAGATGCGGACCCGCGGATCCTGCAGGTGCTGGCCGCTCGCGGGCCGTTAGGCGTCGTCATCGATCACGCCGGAGATCCCGACGGCGCCTTGCGGAAGTTCGTGCTGGCAGCCCCCGGCGCGACGGTCGATCGCATGGAGCGTGACTGGAGCAGTTACCGCGTGCCCCGGAGCCTGACCGTGCCGGATCTGCCTGACCGATCCGGCACGCCGATCAGGATCAAGTCACTCAGCACGGTCCCCAGCCCGGCCTGGGCGGCGCTCGCGCTGGACGGCAACATGACGACGAGGTGGTGGACCGGCGGCGTGCCGCAGCAGTCCGCGGAGGCGACCATCGAGCTGGACGCCCCCACGCACGTGGGACAGGTCGTCATCGATCTCGGGGGATTTTCGACGGACTTCCCCAAGCGGCTGCGAATCGAGATATCGGCGGATGGCGCCGCGTGGGAAACTGCATGGACCGGGAGCACCGCCCTGAATGCCTACTACGCCGCGGTCCGCCATCCGCGCGAGATGCCGCTGGTGCTCGCGCTCAACAGAGACGGCGTGCGGTTCATCCGGCTGCGGCAAATCGGGTTCGGCAAGCACGACTGGAGCATTCCCGAGCTCCACGTGCTTCAGTAGCCTGCCGGCGGCACGCACCCGCGGTCCGTCGTCAGGCTCAGCGCGACCGGCATCGTCGCGTTCTCGTCCGGGGCGAGCGCGAATACGTTGACGCCGACGGGCTCGCGAAGGCGCGCGATGAGACGCCAGGGGAGCGCCTCGTCCGGGCGAAGACCCAGGCGGCCGCGCACCTGCGCCAATTCCCAGTCCTCGAAGACCGCATACGGGCGGTAGCCGGCCTTCACCAGCGCGTCGCCGGCGCGCGCGACCCAGCCTTCGTCGATCAGATCGAACCGGACCGTCGGGTGGCCCGAATAGAACCGGACGCTGCCGCTGTGCTGAATCGCGAGAACGATCGCATTCGCGGGAAGCGCGTTCTTCATCGCCAGCCCGACTTCCACGTAACGCTGTTCGCCGTCACGCAGCGGCCCGAGCATTTGCTGCGCGTGAGTGAACCGCAGTTCGGCCGTCAGCATCCCAGCCGCCAGGACCGTCGCGAGCACGCCCCCCCATGGATCGGGAACGCCACGAGCCATGGCGCGGATGGCCAGCGCGACGAGCACCAGCGTCGCGGGGACGGCCGGCAGCAGAAAGCGCAGGTACCACCACTCCTCGAAAGGAAAGTACACCAGGTAGCAGAGCCAGGTCGCGGCAATCAGCAGGTACGACAGCAGAAGCGCGCGGTGATCGACGCCGGTGCGTCTCCACACGAAGAGCGGCACGAGGAACAACAACACGAGCGGCGAATGCGAGCGGACGAGCCATGCGGGATACCGCTGGAGGTTCGGCCACACACTGCTCAATGAGTACAAGACGCCCGATGTCCCGTAGCCGGATCGGAGCGGCCCGCCGTACCACCAGGCGTTCAGCGCGGCAATCGCAAGAACGGCCGGAGCCACCGCGGCGCAGAAGACGGCCGCTCGCACGAGTCCTTCACGCCGGGTCGACGACGCGAAGAGGAAATACGCGGCGAAGGCGGGTGGAATGAACCAGAGGTTCGGCCGCACGAGCACGGCGGCGGCCGCCAGCATTCCGGCGCCGAGCGCGGAGAGCCTCGACGTGCGCAGGGCGACAACCGCGGCGGCGGTCCAGAGCGCCGCGGCGGGCACATCGGTCATCGGCCAGAGCGACTGAAAGATCACCACCGGACTGGCGGCCACGAAGAGCGCCGCGAGCCCCCCCACCGGCGCATCCGCCACTCGACGGCCCAGGAGAAAGGTCATCCAGACAAGGAGACCGGCGAACAGCGGCACGACGACATAGGGTCCACACGCGCCCGCGATCGCTGTCACCGCGGCCATGATCAGGGGAAGCCCCGGCGGATAGGTGGGGACGATCGCCGCGTCGCCGGGCGCCGGCCGATAGCCGAGCGGCGCCAGCGACGCGGCGGCGGACGGCCACGGCACGTGCGCCGGCAGCGGTTGCGGGCGCGGCAGCGAGCCGTGCAGCCAGCCGTACGCCTGGCTGATGTAGCCGAAGGCATCCGATCCGCTCGCCGCGCGCGTGCCCCAGATCCACGCGCCGGCGGTGAGCGCCAGTGCACACGCCAGCGCAAGCGGAGCCGCGGCGCGGCGGGACGTGCGCTCGAGGCGAGCCACGTCCGCGACGAACGCCGATCTGAAGGCAAATACGTACACCGCCAGCAGCGTGACCGCGACGACCATCGGCCGAAGCGGATCGCGCGACCGGAGGACGACCCCGGCCACACGCAACTGGACGCCGTCGACGGCGGCGATCCACAGCGCCAGACCGGCGGTGATCAGGATGCCCGCGAGGAGAACTCGACGGACGTTTTTCATGCGGGGGGATCGTGCTACAGTTCCGCGCTTCTGTCACCCTCGAGCACTCCGGACTCCACGTGATGCGCTGATCAGCGAGGCTCCAGCACTATTTTCTTGGGCGCGCCGTAAAGCGGCGCGTGACCTGGCTCGAGCGCCACGGGACGCACGCGGGGCCCCTCGGTCGCAAGATCGTATATGGTGACGCCGCCGTTCTCCCGCATTCGCGCCACGTGTGGCCAATGGCCAGTTATGGCCAGTCGCGGGTCGCGCCTGCTCCGAAGGGATGGCTCCGCGAAACCTCCGCCGGCGCGCGCGCATCCACGCGGTGATGGCGTCTGCCGCCGGACGCCGTAGAGCACGGCGAGTTCGCCGCGCAGCCGGAAATCGGCGAGGCGATTCCTCG
>DAIUEK010000008.1:0-1574 GCA_036845165.1 Vicinamibacterales bacterium
CGGTGTTCCGTGAGGAAGGCGGCGCGCTCCGCCGCGCGCCAGGCGATCGCCCGGAAGCTGCGGCCGTCCTGCCGGAACGTCATCTTGAGATGGCGGTCCTTGAGCGGCCTCGGGCCGTCGACGATCTCGACCGGCATCGCGTGGAAGATCGGGCGCGGGTTGGCCATGCCGAACGGGGCCATGGCGTTCAGGCCAGCCACCAGGTCCGGCGTGATGTGGTTGAGGTTGAGGAGGCCGTCGATGCGCAGCCTGGGACGCAGCTCGTCGGGCTCCAGCACCGCGTTCGCATGCGCGTTGATCCGCGCGCGGAACTCCGGCACGCGCGCCGCATCCATCGTCAGGCCCGCGGCCTGCTTGTGGCCGCCGAAGCGCAGGAACAGATCGGCGCAGCGCTCGAGCGCGTCGAGCATGTCGAACGCCGGGATGCTGCGGCAGGATCCGTGCGCCACGTCCCCGTCGATCGACAGCACGATCGCCGGCTTCGCGTACGCGTCGACCAGCTTGGACGCGGCGATGCCGATCACCCCGCGGTGCCACCCTTCCCCGCCCACGACGAGGACGTTGTGCGCGCCGATCGACGGGTCGGTGTCGATCGCCTTCTTCGCCTGCGCGACGAGGTCCGCTTCCTCGACCTGCCGCTTCAGGTTCTCTTCGTTCAACTGCTGCGCGAGGCCGCGCGCTTCCTCGATCGCGGACTCGTCGGTCGAGAGGAGCAACCGCGCGGCGATATCCGGCGTGCTCATACGGCCCGCGGCGTTGACGCGCGGCGCCAGGATGAAGCCGACGTGGTAGCTGTCGATCTTCTTGCCGGTCAGCCCCGAGGCCTCGAGCAGCGCGCGCAGGCCGACCGCGTGCCGCCCCGTGCTGAGCGAGGCCAGGCCCAGCTTCGCGATGACGCGGTTCTCGCCGACGAGCGGGACGACGTCGGCCAGAGTGCCGATGGCGGCAATCTTCACGAACGCGGGCAGCCACTTGCTCTTGCCCGCGCGCTGGCACAGCGCCTGGACCAGCTTCAGCGCCACGCCCACACCCGCGAGGTTCTTGTCCGGGTACGAGCAGTCGTGCCGCTTGGGATTGATGACGGCGAACGCCGGCGGCAGCGTGCCCTCAGGCTCGTGATGGTCCGTGATGATCAGGTCGACGCCGAGCTCGCGCGCGCGGAGCGCGGCCTCGGTGCCCCGGATGCCGCAGTCCACCGAGATGATGAGGCACACGCCCTCGGCGTGCAGCCGCTCGATCGCGGCCGGCTGCAGGCCGTACCCGTCGCGCAGGCGCTCGGGAATGAAGTGGACGACGTTCCCGCCGAGCATTTCCAGGGCCCGGCGCAGGATCACCGTCGAGGTGATACCGTCGACGTCGTAGTCGCCGTGGATCGCGATCCGTTCCTTCGCGGCCAGCGCGCGCTCGACGCGGTCGACCGCCTTCCCCATGTCGGCGAGGAGGAACGGGTCGTGGAGATGGTCGAGCGACGGGTTGAGGAACTTCGCCGCGACCTCGGGATCGCGCAGCCCGCGCATGCACAACAGCCGCGCGACGGCGGGGTGCAGGTGGAGCGCCTCCGCGAGCGCCTTCGC
>DAIUEK010000008.1:1674-7951 GCA_036845165.1 Vicinamibacterales bacterium
GACGTCCCTTCTTCTCCCATGCGGCGGAATTTCGCGTAGCGCGCGTCGAGCCGCTCGGCAACGGTCATTCGCGCGCTGTCGGCCAGCGCGGCGGACAACGCCTGATCGACCAGGGCGGTCGCGGCCTCGTAATCGTTGTGCGCGCCGCCGGGCGGCTCGGGGATGATGTCGTCCACGAGGCCGAGCGCCACCATGTCGGGCGCCGTGATCTTCAGCGCGGTCGCCGCTTCCACCTTCTTGTTCGCGTCGCGCCACAGGATCGCCGCGCACCCCTCGGGCGGAATGACGCTGTAGACGGAGTATTCCTGCATCATCACGCGATCGCCGATCGCGATGCCGAGCGCGCCGCCGCTGCCCCCTTCGCCGCAGACCATCACGATGATGGGCACTTCGATCATCACCATTTCGCGGAGGTTGACGGCGATCGCCTCCGCCACGCCGCGCTCCTCCGACTCCATGCCCGGATACGCGGCGGGCGTGTCGATGAAGACGATGATCGGCCGCGAGAACTTCTGCGCCATCTCCATGACGCGCAGCGCCTTGCGATACCCCTCGGGGCGCGCGTAGCCGAAGTTGCGGAAAATCTTCTGCTTGGTGTCGCGCCCCTTCTGGTGCCCGATGAACGCGATCGGCTGTCCTTTGTAGTTCCCCAGGCCGGTCACGATCGCGGGGTCGTCCGCGAACCGGCGATCGCCGTGCAGCTCGACCACGGCGGTAAAGAGCCGTTCGACGTAATCGAGCGTGTTGGGCCGGTTGGGGTGCCGCGCCACGAGCACGCGCTGCCACGGCGTCAGACCCTTGAAGATCTCCACCCGGACCTCGTCGGCGCGCCGGCGCAGCGAGTCGATGGACCGCTCGCGCGCCGGCGTCTTCGGCAGCATGCTGAGCGCCTCGATCTCCTTCAGCAGGACGCCGACGGGTTCTTCGAATTCGAGTAACTCTGTAGGCATGTAGAAGTCAGTGCTAACGGTGCTAACGGTCCTAAAGGTGCTCAGGGTGCTGGTGCTAACGGTGCTGAAGGTGCGAATGGTGCTCGGGCTGACGGAGCACTGTCAGCACCCTTCGCACTCTAGCACCAGCACCCTCAGCACCCTTAGGACCTTTAGCACCGTTAGCACTATCTCAACACAACGCTTCCCGCGCCGCACAGTTGTTCGACCTCTTCGACAAGTTTCTCCGACGGGCGCACGCGCTGGGCGACGTCGGCCCTGACTCGCAGCGGTCGGTCGCCGTGCTTCTTGATCTCCATCTCCAGCGAGACCCGCCGATCGCCGCGGTGGCGCGACAGCAGCTCCGCCAGCGCCTCGAGCGTGTTGCGCGACGCGCCAGGCACGTGGATGATCACTTCCTTCGTCGTCCGCTCCCTGAGCATGGAGATCGGCTGCAGTTCCGTCGCGACCAGGCGCGCCGATTCCTCGTCCTTTTCGAACTTGCCCCGGACGAGCAACATGGCATCGCTCGCGACCAGGTGCCCGTGCTTGCCGAAAGTTTCCGGGAACACCACGACCTCGATGCCGCCGGCGATGTCGTCGAGCATGAACACCGCCATACGGTCCCCCCGTTTCGTCTTCAGGGGCCGCAGGCCGCTGACGATGCCCCCGACCCAGACGTCGGCAAGCGAGCCGGCGAGCTCGGCGACGCGCTGCGCGCCGAAGGCCTTGAGCTCCTCGGTGAAGCGTTCGAGCGGATGGCCGCTCATGTACAGGCCGAGTGATTCCTTTTCGAACGCGAGCTGCTGCGTCTCGGTCCAGGGGGTGACCTCAGGCAGGGCGATCGTGCCATCGGTGTCCGCGTCCCCTTCGCCGCCGCCGCCGAAGAGCTGATTCTGCCCCTTGTCGCGATCGCGCTGGTGCCGGCTGCCGTGCTCGACCGCCTTGTCGACGGCCGCGAAGAGCCGCGCGCGACGCGACGGCACCGCGCCGGCCGCCAGCGAGTCGAACGCGCCGGCCTTGACGAGACTTTCGAGCGGGCGCTTGTTGACGAGGCGCTGATCCACCTGCTCGCATAGCGTGTAAAGCGAGTCGATGCGCCCCCGTTCCTTGCGGACGCCGAGCATCGAGAGGACGGCGCCTTCCCCGACGTTCTTGACCGCGCAGAGGCCGAAGCGGACGCCTGCCTTTTCCACCGTGAAGGGGAGCTGGCTGGTGTTGATGTCCGGCGCGAGGATGGGAATCCCGAGATCGCGGCACTCCCCCAGGTACATCGCCAGCTTGTCGGTGTTGGCCGCTTCGATCGTGAGCAGCGCCGCCATGAAGTGCCACGGATAGTTCGCCTTCAGGTACGCCGTCTGGTACGCGACCCACGCATAGGTCGTCGAGTGCGACTTGTTGAAGCCGTACCCGGCGAAGAACTCCATCAGGTCGAAAATCTTCCTGGCCTTCTTCTCGTTGACGCCTTTCGCCTTGGCGCCCTCCATGAAGGCTTCGCGCTGCTTCGCCATGACCTTGGGGTCTTTCTTCCCCATGGCCTTGCGGAGCACGTCGGACTGGCCCATCGTGAACCCGGCCAGCACCGCGGCGATGCGCATGACCTGCTCCTGGTACGCGATGACCCCGTAGGTGTCCGACAGGATCGGCGCGAGCGCGGGGTGTTCGTACTTGACCTCGGTCTTCCCCTGCTTGCGCGAGATGAAGTCATCCACCATCCCGCTCTTCAGCGGTCCCGGGCGGTACAGCGCGTTGAGCGCGATGAGGTCGTCGAGGCGCTCCGGCTTGGCCTTGCGCAGCAGCTCGCGCATGCCCGAGCTTTCGAACTGGAAGACCCCGTAGGTCTGGCCGTCCGCGAACAGCTTGTAGGTCTTCTCGTCGGTCAGCGGGATCGCGTCGATGTCGATGTCGACCCCCTCGGTGCGCGCGATCTCCTTGAGGCAATCGTCGATGAGCGTGAGCGTGCTCAGTCCGAGGAAATCCACCTTCAGGAGGCCGACCCGCTCGACTTCCTTCATCGCCCACTGCGTGACGATTTCGTCCTTCTGCGACTTGTAGAGCGGGACGAACTCGGTCAGCGGGCGCGGCGCGATGACGACGCCGGCGGCGTGGACCGACGCGTGGCGCGTCATGCCCTCGAGCCGCTGCGCCACGGTCAGCAGCTCCCTGATCCGGTCGTCCTTCTGCTGCATCTCCTTCAGCGCCGGGCTCTCCTCGAGCGCCTTCGCCAGGGTCATGTCGAGCGCCGGCGGGATCGCTTTCGCGACCCGGTCCGCGTCCGCGTAGGGGATGTCCATGACGCGCGCGACGTCGCGCACCACCGCGCGCGCCTTCATCGTCCCGAACGTGATGATCTGCGCGACATTCTCGCTGCCGTACTTCTGCGTGACGTACTTGATGACTTCGCCGCGGCGCCGCTCGCAGAAGTCGATGTCGATGTCGGGCAGCGACACGCGCTCGGGATTGAGGAAGCGCTCGAAGATGAGGTCGTACTCGATCGGATCGACGTCCGTGATCCGGAGGCAATACGCGATCAGGCTGCCGGCGGCGGACCCGCGCCCCGGGCCGACCGGGATGCCCTGCTCGCGCGCGTAGCGGATGAAGTCCCACACGATCATGAAGTACCCGGGGTACTTCATCGTCTTGATCACGTCGATCTCGTACGAGAGCCGCCGCTCGTACTCGTCGATCGTGTGCTTCAGCGCGCCGCGCGACGCCAGATCCGTGAGCTTCGGCAGCCGCGCCTGGAACCCCTGCCGCACCTGGTGCTCGAAGTAGTCGTCGAGGGTGAAGCCCGCCGGCACGTCGAAGTTCGGCAGGTAGTTCTCTTTAAACGACAGGTCGACGTGGCACCGCGCGGCGATCTGCACCGTCCGCGCGAGCGCGTCCGCGTAGTCCGGGAAGACCGCCGCCATCTCCTTGTCGGTCTTCAGGTAGAACTGGTCGCCGTGGTAGCGCAGGCGCTCAGTGTCGTTGACGGTCTTGCCGGTGCCGATGCACAGCAGGATGTCGTGCGGCTTGAAGTCGGAGTTCTTCAGGTAGTGGACGTCGTTGGTGACCACCAGGTCGAGCCCGAGGTCCTTCGCGATCGGCTGGAGGCCGACGTTGACGACCCGCTGGTCGTCGATCCCCTGGTACTGCATCTCGAGGAAGAAGTTCTCCCGCCCCAGGATGTCGCGGTACGCCGCGGCCGCATTGATCGCTTTCTGCTGCTGCTCGGTGCGGATGCCGGTCGCCACCTCCCCTTTGAGGCAGCTGCTCAGGCCGATCAGCCCTTTTGCGTGCTGCGCGAGGAGCGCTTTGTCGATGCGGGGCTTGTAATAGAAGCCCTCGGTGTAGCCCGAGGACACGAGCTTGATGAGGTTGTGGTACCCCTCGTTGGTCTCGGCGAGGAGGACCAGGTGGTTCGCGGTCTCTCCCGGCGTGCCGCTCTTCGTCCGGCGATCGCCCGGCGCGACGTAGACCTCGCAGCCGAGGATCGGATTGATCCCGCGCTTGCGCGCCTGATCATGGAAGATGACCGACGAGAACATGTTGCCATGCTCCGTGATGGCCATCGCCGGCATCTCGAGCTCGACCGCCTTGTCGAGCAGTTCCTCGATGCGGCACGCGCCATCCAGCAGCGAATACTCCGAGTGCACGTGCAGGTGGACGAAGTCGCTCATTGCCGATTGCCGATTGGTGACTGCCGATTCACGGATTGCCGATTGGCGATTGGCGATTCTGCAGCTGCGGACCGGCGCCTGGGCACCAATCGACAGTCGTCAATCGCCAATTCGTCACTCTTCAATCTGCACCCGCCAATCGCCAATATCTACTCCCACTCAATGGTTGAGGGAGGCTTGGAACTGATGTCGTAGACCACCCGGTTGATGCCGCGGACTTCGTTCACGATGCGCGAGGAAATGGCCTCGAGCAGCTCGTGCGGGAGGCGCGCCCACTCGGCCGTCATGCCGTCACGGCTCTCGACGGCGCGGATGGCGGCGGTGTACTCGTAGGTGCGCGCGTCCCCCATGACGCCCACGCTCTGCACCGGCAGCAGCACGGCGAACGACTGCCACAGGTGGCGATACCAGCCCGCCTTCTTCACCTCCTCCGCGACGATCGCGTCGGCGCGCCGGACCAGATCGAGTCGCGAGGGGGTCACTTCGCCAAGAATCCGGACCGCGAGGCCAGGCCCCGGGAAGGGCTGGCGCCAGACGAACTCGTCTTCGAGCCCCATCTCCTTGCCGACGGCACGCACTTCATCCTTGAACAACTGCCGCAGCGGCTCGACCAGCGTGAAGCGCATGTGTTCCGGCAGGCCGCCGACGTTGTGATGGCTCTTGATGACGTGCGACGGCCCGACGACCGACACGCTTTCGATGACGTCGGGATAGAGCGTCCCCTGCGCGAGGAAATCGAACTGGCCGAGCTTCTTCGCTTCCGCGTCGAACACCTCGATGAACGCGCCGCCGATGATCTTTCGCTTTCTCTCGGGATCCGTCACGCCGGCCAGGCGATCCAGGAACAGCGGCGACGCGTCCGCGAACACGAGCGGCAGGCGGAGCCGCTCGAAGCGCCGGCGGATCTGCGCCGCTTCGTCGAGCCGCATCACGCCATTGTCGACGAAGATGCACGTCAGCCGATCGCCGACAGCCTCGTGAATCAGCAGCGCCGCGACGGTCGAGTCCACGCCGCCGCTCAGGCCGCACACCACACGGCCCTCGCCCACCTGCGCCCTGATCTTGCCGACCGTCTCCTGGACAAACGACGCCATCGTCCAGTCGCCGGTGCAGCCGCAGATGTCGACCGCGAAGCTCCTGAGGATCTCGGTCCCGCGATCGGTGTGCGCCACTTCCGGATGGAAGAGCAACGCGTAGAAGCGCCGGGCTTCGTCGGCCATCGCCGCGACCGGCGCGTTCGCGCTGGTGGCGGTGACGGCAAAACCCGGGGGGGCGGTCTGCACGAAGTCGCCGTGGCTGGCAAAGACCCGCAGCTCGGATCCGAGCGCCGCCAGCATCGGCGCACCGCGCTCGATCGTGATCGTCGCCTGCCCGTACTCGCGGTGCGGCGCCGGCGCGACGACGCCCCCCAGCACATCGGTCATCAGCTGCATGCCGTAGCAGATGCCCAGCACCGGCACCCCCGCGTCGAACACCGCCGTCTCGCACCGCGGCGCGGACGCCTCGGACACGCTCCGGGGCCCGCCCGACAGCACGATGCCGATCGGGTTCCGGGCGCGGATCTCCGCGATCGGCGTGTTGAACGGCAGGACCTCGGAATAGACCGACAGTTCGCGCAGGCGGCGCGCAATCAACTGCGTGAACTGCGAACCGAAATCGAGGACGACGATGGTTTGGTGGGTCACA
>DAIUEK010000008.1:8051-14585 GCA_036845165.1 Vicinamibacterales bacterium
CACTAAATCGACGTAACGCTATTATAAGGTGTGCCGACGGGTCGGACCACCATATCTTGTAGGGCATTTGCGCTCTGCGGCGTCCTGCTCGCGTGTGTCGCGACGCGGTCGGCCGGCGCGGACAAGCCGCTTCCGCCCAAGCTTCCGCTCGCGGCGTTCTGGTCCGTCGACCTCGGCGCCGAGGCCAGCGCGCCCCCCGTCAGCGACGGCGATCGCGTCTTCGTCGCGCTGAAATCCGCGCATCTCATCGCGCGCTCGGTCACCGACGGCCACGAGCTGTGGCGCATCGCGAAGGACGTCACCGTGCCGATGGCCGCCGACGCCGGCCTCGTGTTCGTCTCCGCCGGTGAAGCGGTCGAGGCGCTGCGCGGGGTGGACGGCGGGAACGCGTGGATGGCCCCGCGCATCAAGACGGTCGCTCCCTTGCTCACGGGCGCCGGCCGGGTGATCGCCGTCACGGACGCCGAGGTCATCGCCATCCGCAGCACGAACGGTGAGATCGTGTGGCGCCACGCGGCCGGCGGCGTCCACCTGTCGCCGGCGATCGACGGCGACCGCGTGCTCGTCGGCGCGGACGATGGGCGGGTGCTCGCCCTGACGCTCGCGTCCGGCGCCATGGCCTGGGAGAAATTCGTGCCCGACGGCGTCACGGCCCTCGCGGCCCACAACGGGCTCGCGTACGTGGGGGCCGGCGACAAGGTGTTGTACTGCCTGGACGGGCGCAACGGGGACACCAAGTGGACGTTCCCCATCCGATCGGTGGCCACGGGGCACATCGCCGTCGACGACAAGCGCGTGTATTTCGGGGCGCTCGACAACGTCATTCGCGGGCTCGATCGCTCGAGCGGCAACCAGCGGTGGCAGGCGTCGGTCCGCCGGCGCGCGACCGCCGGCGTGTTCGTCGTGGGGCACATCGTGTTCGTGCCGGTGGCGGGATCCGAGCTGGTGATGATCTACGACAAGGACGGCCGTCTCAGCGGCAACATCAGGCTGCCGGGGGAGATCGCCCGGGACGTGCCGCCCGACATTCGCGAAACGCCGGCTGGCCCGAACATCTTCGTGGTGACCGGAGGGTTGTCGAACGAGTGGCGGCTCACCTACATCGCGCCCGTGGCGGAGTCGACGATCATCCCGCTGTCGGAGATGACGACGATGCCCGGGCTGGGGGTCCTGACGGATCCGGTGGCGGAGCCGATCGGCAAGGTGCTGGGCCTGCTGGTGCTCGACGATCCGACGCTGCAGCCGGCGTCCCTGCTCACCTGGCCGGTGTTCCTGACCGACCCGCCGCTCGTGCCGCTTACGACGATCCCGGGGATCCAGCTGCGGCCGCTGTCGACACAGCTTCCAATTCGGCGCGGAGCGTAACCGCCAGGCGCGCCACCCCGACATCGATCCGTTCCGGCGTCGGCGCCGAGAACGAGAGACGCATCGTATTGTGCCCCTCGCCATTCACGTAAAACGCTTCGCCGGCGACGTAAATCACGCCGTGGTCGATCGCGCGCACGATCATCCTGTCCGCATGGATCCCCGGCGGAAGCGTCAGCCAGAGGAAGAATCCCCCCTTCGGCTTCGGCCAGCTCACCGCCGTCCCCAGTTCCCGCCGCAGAGCCTGCTCCATGACGTCCCGCTTGTGCTGGTAGTGCGCGCGCAGCATCGGCAGCTGCCGGGCGAGCACTCCGCGCCGGCAGGCTTCGTAGATGACGCGCTGGTCGAGTGATCCGGTCAGCAGATCTTCGGCCTGCTTCGCCATCTCGAACTTCATGGCGAGCGCCGGCGGCGCGGCAATCCACGCCACGCGATACCCGGGCGCGAGCGTCTTGGAGAAGCTGCTGAGATAAATGACGCGTCCCTGGCGATCATCGACCTTGATCGGCCGCACGTCCGCCTCGCATGCCGAGTCTTCGAAATACAGCTCCCGGTAGGGATCGTCTTCGACGATCAGCAGGTCGCGCCGCTCCGCCCATTCGAGCAGCCGCTGCCGCTTGTCCAGGCCGATGAGGAGGCCGGTCGGATTCTGGAAGTTCGGGACGACATACAGGAATTTGATCCGGCGGCCTTCACCACGCAGGCGATCGCAGGTGGCGTCCAGCGCCGCGAGGTCGACGCCATCCGCCTCCTGCGGCACCCCCACCATCGTCGCCTGCACGTTCCGGAAGGCGGTGATGGCGCCGGTATAGGTCGGCAGTTCGACGAGGACGACATCGCCGGGATCCAGCAGGACGCGCGCGACCAGGTCGAGACCTTGCTGGGAACCGGTCGTGACGAGAAGGTCCTCGGGGGCCGTCGTGATGCCCCGCTGGCGCATGATCGAGGCAATCGCCTCGATCAGCGGGCGGTAGCCGCGCGTCGCGCCGTACTGCAGAACGCCGGGGTCGCGGCTTTTCAGCAGCTCCGCGGCGATGTCGGCGAACTCCTGCCACGGAAACGTTTCGGGCGCGGGATAGCCGGGCGCGAACGAGATGATGTCGCGCCCCGAGGCGAGGACGGTGCCCATCTTGCGGATGGCCGACTGCTGCATCGTCTCGGCGGCGCGGGAGAGAAACCGGTCGTGGTTGGTCATGCGAGGCGGATGTCCGGCTCGGCGCCAGGGGCGGCGCCGACAACGGATCGATGATACCAGCGATAGTGCGAGAGGTAGGCGCCGAGCGCGGCCAGCGCCAAGTACTCGAAGACGATGCCGCGCAGCAGCCAGGCCGCGAGCTGCAGCGGCAGGACCGCAAGCCCGACGAGCGGGACGAAGGCGATGAGTCCCAGCCCGGCGGTGGCCAGGATCGACGCGGCGGTCGCGATGACCGCGAACACCAGTACGACGCCGAACACGGCGGCCACTTCGCGCAGGTGGCCCCAGACGAACGTCAGGGCGAGGCGGACGCCTTGGCGGACGCTGACGTCCTCGATCGCCACCACCATCTGCGTCATCAGGTAGAAAAAATTGATGAGCGTGATCCAGACGATGAGGACACTCGAGGCGACCGCCGCCACGGCCGTCCAGCCCAGCAGGATCGCGGAGTTCGCGGCGAGCGCATAGCCGCCGAGCACCAGCGCGAGGTACGCGGCCCCCGTCAGGATGTAGATCACGAGCAGCCCGAAGCCGATGCGCACGTAGCGTCTCCAGAGACGTGTGCTGCCGGCGACGAAGGGATCGATGGCGACGACCGACGCGCGCCGGAGGGACTCGAGGCGCAGCGGCGGCTTCTCGATCGGCCCCGCGATGCGTTCGGCTTCGGCGAGCAGCGCGATCGTACCCCCCTTGACCACGAAGGTCACCACCGATCCGCCGACCAGGACGAGCAGTCCCGCCGCCACGAACGCGGTCAGCGCAAGGGGACTGGCCATCAGCGCGGACAGGATGGCCGTGACGATCTCGCGGACGTCGCCGCGCAGGAGGTCGGTCAGGCTGGTGTCGAGGAGCAGCGCGACCAGGAAGGCCCCGCCGACGATCGGGACGGCGAGCAGCAGCTTGAGGCTCGACTCGGCGACGAACTGCACGATGACGAGCGGCCAGTTGGCGGCGGCGATCAGGGCGCCACGCTTCAAGGCGGCTTTCAGGCCGGGTGTGTGCTGCATGTGTGCATCGCGCGCGCGCGCGACGGCCGAACACACCACTATACATCGTGTATCCTGCCGATGAGGTGGTCCAGACGTCGATCGGCCAGGCGACACTCACACGCGAACGGCGCGTGAGCGTCGCGCGCGTGTTCGCCGGCGGCTGCGCCGCGGCGGTCTTCGTGGTGCTGGTCGGCGCCGCGATCGAAGTCGTCCGTCTGGGCACCAACGACACCGCGGCGGCCGCGCGCGTGCAGCGGGACGTCCGCGCAGCGTTCGTCGAGATGACGGCGGACGTCGAGGGGCTCTCGCACGCGATGGTCGACGACCCGCAGGTCTCCGGCGCCATGGCGTCCGGCCCTGAAACCGACCAGGGGGCCCGGATCCTGTTCGATGCGGCGGGGCGCGCCCGCCAGCGCCTGCCGGAAGACACGCTCCTGCTGGCGATCACGATCTACGACGCGGGAGGCGTCCCGCGCGCATGGGCGGGCCGCGCGTCGGATCTGCCGCCCGAGCGCACGAAGGGCTCCGCGCCGCTGTTCGTCACCCCTTCCCCACTGGGCCTGCGCCTCGTCTATCTCCGGGCGATCATCGCCGCGACCCCGGATCGCGCGCGGCTCGGCTCCGTCGCCGTCGAGCACGTGTTGACGCCGGCCCCCGCGGCCTCCATCCTTCTCACGACGAGCGAGTACGTGATGCCGACGGCCCACGGGCCGGTGTCGCTGCGGCTGCACGGCGCGGGCGCCCCCGTGCAGGACGCCGGGCAGCCCTCGCCCGCCGTCACGCGGTTCGTCATCGCGGCGCCCGACGGGACGCCGCTGCTCGATGCGTCGGTCACGCTCGCGCATCTCGCGGAGGATCGCGCCCGCCTGCGCCGGACCGTCGCGGCGGCGGCGATCGCCGTGCTCGCGATCACGGTGCTCCTGCTGGCAGGGCCGTTACTGGACGGCCGTGCGGGGGCGCGGTCCGCGCGCCGCGAGCTGGAGCTGACGCTGATGATTGTGATCGTCGTCATGGCGGGCAGCAGCCTGCTGTGGCTGGCGTTCGCTGTCGTCCCCTGGTCGCGCGTGCCGGTGAACCGGAGCGCGTTCAAGCTGCTGCTCGCGGGCCTGGCGGGGGCCGGCGTGTCGGCCGCCCTCCTGCCGCCGGCCGTTCGGCTGCGGATCGCGCTGCGCGCCCGGCGCCCATGGCCCGAGGAACAGCGCGTGCGCTTCATCACGATGCAGCTCGCGTGCGGCGTGCTGCTCGCGGCCATGCTCGTCCTGTTCGAGCGCGTGCTGGGGCGCAGCGTCGATCCGGCCGCGGTCGATCTGCGTCATTTCTCCCTGCATCCGTGGACCGCCCCGCGCCTTGCGACGCTGACGGGCATCCTGCTCGGCCATGCCGCGGTCCTCTGGACGGGCGCGCTCGCATGCGTGGCGGCGCTGGCGCGGTGGCGGCTGCCGCGCCGGTGGTCGTCGCGGCACCTCGCGGCGGCGGCGCTCTGGCTCGTGCCGACCGCGGCCGTCGCGTGGCGCGGCACCAGCGGAGACTGGCCCGTCCCGGTCTCGGCCATCGTCCTGGGCGCGCTGTCCTGCGCGGTGGCGGCCCTCCTCGCGCCGCGCCTCGTCGTCTGGTATCGGCGCGCGTCGGTCGCCTCCCGGATCCTCGCCCTCTTCATGGCGTTCCTGATACCGGCGCTGCTGGTGTACCCGTCGGTGCACTTCTTCTCCGAGGGCTCGATGCGCCGCCTCATCGAGACGCGATACGCCGTCGAGGCGATGCGCCACCCGCAGACCCTGCAGGATCGCTTGAAGGGCGCGCTGGCGGAAGTCGACGCGCTGCCGGGGCTGCCCGAGCTGGTGACGGGCGCCGCGCACGTGGCGCCGGGCGCGCCGCGCAGCGAGACGGCGTTCCGCATCTGGAGCCAGACCGTGCTCGCCCGCGAGCGCCTGACGAGCGACCTCGAAATCTACGATCAGGCCGGCGCGCTCGTCAGCCGGTTCGCGCTCAACTTCCCCGAATACGCGTCCGCATCGCAGACGCCGGAGCGGCCGGGCAGTTGCGCGTGGGATACCTTCGGCGAGGCGCTGCTCTTTGGCGGCTCGCTGGAGCGCAACACCCTGCGCGCGCAGCGCAGCGTCTGCGTCGACGGCCGGCCGATCGCGACCCTCGTCGTCCACGTCGTCTTCGACTACCGGACGCTGCCCTTCATCAGCACGCCGTCCGCGTACTTCGACGTGCTCAGTGCGTCGGACCCCGGGAATCCGCTGGAGGGGCCGCCGGCCGGCGACGTCGAGTTCACGGTCTACGGCTGGGGCCTCACGGCGATCTACACGTCCGGCCGCGATGCCTGGCCGCTGGACGACACGACCTTTGCGCGCGTCTACGCCTCGCGGCAGCCGTTCTGGACCGTCCTGGGCAAGCACAACACGACCTACAACGTCTATTTCGCGAACGACCGCCAGTTCATCTTCGCGCTGGGCTACGCGATCCCCGGCATCTTCGACCACCTCGTGCGCCTGGCGGAGCTGACGACGCTCGCGGCGGCCGGCTATGTGCTGGTGCTGATCGGGAATGCCCTCTTCTCCCGCGTCGCCAGGGCGCGGCCGCAGACCGGGCGGGCGCTGCTGCGCGAGATCCGCGCGAGCTTCTACCGGAAGCTGTTTCTGGCCTTCGTGCTCGCCTCGATCGTGCCGGTGCTGACGCTGGCGATCGTGATCCGAACGTACTTCGCGGGCCTGCTGATCACGGACATCCAGGGGGAGGCCACTCGTACCGCGGCCGTCGCGCAACGCGTCATCGAGGAGTCGGATGCCCTGCAGCGCCGCGGTGCCGAAGGGGTCGCCACGCCGTTCGGCGACGACGTGATGGTGTGGATCAGCCAGTTGATCAACCAGGACGTCAACGTCTTCTTCAATGCCGAGCTCTTCGCCACGAGTGAGCGCGATTTGTTCGCGTCCGGCCTGTTGCCGACGCGCACGCCGGACGACGTGTATCGCGCGATCG
>DAIUEK010000009.1:0-8080 GCA_036845165.1 Vicinamibacterales bacterium
GGAACAGGATCATCATCATGGCGACGGGGATGGCCGTCGTCCGCACCCGGTCGACCTTCGTTGCGGCCTTGATGGCGCCGCCCGCATCCCGCGCGATCAGCCCGAGCTGCGACACGTCCACGCGCTGCGTCAGCCGGCTCACGACCGCCCGATCGATCGACGCCGCGCGGAACCGCGTGTTCAGGATTTCCCTGTTGACCGTGGTCTCGATCCACGATGCCAGCGTGCGATAACCCGGATGGTTCGAGTAGTAGCTGATCGGCGACTTCGTGTCGGGGTTCAGCACATCAGCGGGAATCTCGACGAACGCGTAGATCTCCTCGCGCTTCACGCGATCCGAGAGCCCGGCGCGCGCGCGTTCGTCGGCCGGGTCGAACGTCGCTTCCGACGGGAGGAACCGCGGCTGGGTCCGCACGCCGTCTGGCGCCGCGCTGGCGCGGTTCCATTCGTCCGCGGCGTCCTTCAACGGTCCGTACAGGACGCCCGACCGATCGACCACCACGAACGAGCGGTCCTTGATGTCGGTCGCGTCGCGCGTGAACTTCTGCACGCCGACGGAAATCGCCATGAAGACCGGCATCATGAGCAGCCCGAGCAGGAATCCCTTCGAGCGCACCTGCGTCGTGAACTCGGAGACGGCGACGATGAGGGCCTTGTTCTTGATCATGACGCAGGGACCTCGGGCGTCGCGATTCTCACGAAGATGTCGTGGAGCGACGGACGCGAAATCTCGAAGTGAAACACCGCGGTGCGGGCCGCCAGTTGCTGGAGAAAACGCTGCGGATCGCCGGTGAGCTGGACCTCCTGCAACTGGCCGTAGTCATTCACCGCCTTGACGTCCGCCATCCCCGAGAGCGCCGACGCCCCCGCGGCGGTGCGCACGCGGACGGTGTCGAACCCGTACTGCGCCTGGATCTCGTCGAGGGTGCCGTCGAGGACCTTCTTCCCCATGAAAATCATGAAGATGCGGTCGCACATCTTCTCGGCCGTCGCCATGTCGTGCGTGCTGAAGACGACGGTGGTGCCGCGGCGGCGGATTTCGAGGACGGCGTCCTTCAGCGCCTCGGCGTTCACGGGGTCGAGCCCGGTGAACGGCTCGTCGAGAATCAGGAGCGCCGGCTTCGAGATGACGGCCGCGCAGAACTGCACCTTCTGGGACATGCCCTTCGAGAGCGCCTCGACCTTGCGGTCGTTCCAGCCCTCCATGCCGAGACGCGCCATCCACTCGTCGATCACCGGATCCAGCTCGCCGATCGCGCGTCCCTTCAGCCGGCCGTAGTACCGCAACAGGCGGCGGATCGGCATCTTCTTATAGAGGCCGCGCTCCTCGGGGAGGTAGCTGACGCGGTCGCGCGCCGCGGCGGTGTCCGCGGACCCCAGCACCTCGATGGCCCCTTCGTCGGGGAGCAGGATGTTCATGATCATCCGCAGCGTCGTCGTCTTGCCGGAGCCGTTGGGGCCGATGAACCCGTAGATGGATCCCTCGGGCACGGCCAGCGTCAAATGATCGACGGCGGGGACGCCGTTGAAGCGCTTGGTGACGTCGGTGAGCCGGATGGCGGAAGTCACGACGCGGGTATTCTATGGGTTTGACAGCTTGTGAAAGTCTTCACAATGTAATAATAAAAAAAGGCGCATGTCGCGTCCTGTTCCTCATCGCAAAGCCCGCAACCTTCGATATAGTGTAGGGTCCAACGAGCGACCGGACGATCGAAACGATGAGTCAGATTTTTCACCCAAGTACAAACATCTGGTCCAAGGTCGGCATTCTGGCCGCCCTGGTTTTCGTGGGGCTTCTCGGGTGGGTCGTGGTCACCATTTCCTGGTCAGGGTACGTGACCGGGCAGGGCGTGACGCGCGACCAGCCGGTGCAGTTCAGCCATGCGCATCACGTCGGGGCGATGGGCATCGACTGCCGGTACTGCCACACGACCGTCGAGGAGTCGGCCTTCGCCAACATCCCGCCGACCAAGACGTGCCTGAACTGCCACTCGCAGATCTGGACGAACGCGCCCATCCTGGAGCCGGTCCGCGCCAGTTTCCGCGAAAACCGGCCGCTGGAGTGGTGGCGCGTGCACGATTTGCCGGACTTCGTGTACTTTAACCACAGCATCCACGTGGCGAAGGGGGTCGGTTGCGCCACGTGCCACGGCCCCGTCGACAAGATGCCCCTGGTGTACCAGGCGAACAGCCTCCAAATGCGGTGGTGCCTGGCGTGCCATCGCAACCCGGAGCAGTTCATCCGGCCGAGAGATCAGGTCTTCAACATGGCGTACGAGCGTCCGGCGGACGACCCGGGCATCGGCGAACGCCTCATGAAGGAATACAAGATCGCAGACGCGAGGCAGCTTACGAACTGCTCCACGTGCCACCGGTGATGTTTCCAGTTTCCAGTTGCCATTTTCCAGCGGGAACGGCGACAAGTGTTTTTGCTCGCAGCTGGCTACCGGTAACCGGTAGCTGATTCTTATGGACTTTTCCGCCATCCGATCGCGTCTGGCCGGCTCCGAGGGGCGTCTTTACTGGCGCAGTCTCGGTGAACTGGCCGACACCGAACAGTTCCGCGAGTACCTGCATCGGGAGTTCCCCGAGCAGGCCTCGCAATGGAACGACCCGAAGGGGCGGCGCCAGTTCCTGAAGCTGATGAGCGCCTCGCTCGCGCTCGCCGGGGTCAGCGCCTGCACGAAGCAGCCGGCGGAGAAAATCATCCCCTACGTCCGCCAGCCGGAGGACCTCGTCCCGGGCCGGCCGCTGTTCTTCGCGACCGCCATTCCGTTTGCCGGCATCGCCGCGCCGGTCCTCGTGGAAAGCCACGAGGGTCATCCGACCAAAGTCGAAGGGAATCTGCAACATCCAGCCAGCATGGGGAGCACCGACAGCTTCACCCAGGCGGCCATTCTGACCCTGTACGATCCCGATCGCAGCCAGACGGTCCTCTTGAGGGGTGAGGTCCGCGGCTGGGGGGATTTCCTCACGGCCGTGAAGGACATCCTTATTAGTCAGAAGTCCAGGCAGGGCGCCGGGATTCGCTTCCTGACCGAGACGGTGACGTCTCCGTCGGTGGCCGAGCAGATGTCCGTGATTCAGGCGGCGTTCCCGCGGGCGACGTGGCACCAGTGGGATCCGGTCCCGCGTGACGCCGCGCGCGCCGCCGCCCGGCAGGGTTCGGGACGCGCGTCTGACGCCCTCTACCACTTCGACAAGGCCGACGTCATCGTCACGCTGGACTCGGACTTCCTGACGTGCGGCGCCTCGAGCGTCCGCTACGCGCACGATTTCGCCGAACGCCGCCGCCTGGTGGACGACGACAAGGAGATGAACCGCCTCTACGCCATCGAGAGCACGCCGACGCTCACGGGCGCGAAAGCGGATCACCGGCTCGCGCTTCGCGCCTCGGAGATCGAGGCGGCCGCGCGGGCGTTGTCCGCTGGCCCCTCGACCGGGCTCGGGGCAGGCCCCTCGACGGCGCTCGGGGGGGGCGGATCGTTCTCCAACGCGAACGCGCAGAAATTCCTCGCGGCCGTCGCGAAGGATCTGCAGGCGCATCGCGGCCGCTCGCTCGTCATCGCCGGCGAATACCAGCCGGCCGTCGTGCACCACCTGGCGCACGCGATGAACCAGGCGCTCGGCAACGTGGGCGCCACGGTGACGTACGCGCCGACGGTCGAAGCGAACCCAGTGGACCAGGTCGCCTCGCTGCGCGATCTCGCGCGGGCGATGGACGCGGGGCAGGTCGACCTGCTCGTCATCCTCGGATCGAACCCCGTCTTCACCGCGCCGGCGGACCTCAGGTTCCAGGAGGGCCTCGCGAAGGTCGGGCTGTCGGTGTCGCACACGCTCTACCCCGACGAAACGTCGAGGCAGTGCCACTGGAACCTGCCCGAAGCGCATCCGCTCGAGGGCTGGAGCGACGCGCGCGCGTACGACGGCACGGTCACCGTGATGCAGCCGCTCATCGCGCCGCTCTACGAGGGACGGACCACACAGGAAGTGCTCGCGAACTTCATCGACGCGCAGAACGGCAAGTCCAGCCACGACCTCGTGAAGGACTACTGGACGCGCGCGCAGGCGGGCAAGGTCGGCGGCTACACGATTACCGACGCCGCGGGGCAGCCCTTCAAGAGCCCGGACAGCTTCTGGAAGCACATCCTGCATGACGGGTGGATTCCGGGGACGTCGTCGGGGCCGGAGGCTGGAGGCGGGAGGCTGGAGGCTGGTGTTCCGGCTGCAACCGCCGGCGTTGCCCCGATCCCAACCTCCAACCTCCAACCTCCAACCTCCTCGCCCGCGAGCGCAGCGAGCGGCGGCCTGGAAATCATCTTCCGCCCCGATCCCACCATCTGGGACGGGCGCTTCGCGAACAACGGTTGGCTGCAGGAGCTGCCCAAGCCGCTGACGAAGATCACGTGGGACCCGACGGCGTGGGTCAGCCCGCATCTGGCGGATCAGCAGAAGCTCCACGACGGCCACATCATCGAGCTCCGCTATCGCGGCAACACCGCGAAGCTGCCGGTCGCGATCGTGCCCGGCCATCCCGACAACGCCGTCACCGCGTTCTTCGGCTACGGCCGGCAGGTCACCGGACGCGTGGGCACGCCGGCGGATGACATCGCCAGGGAGTTCAACGTCTACCGCCTGCGCACCTCCGATGCGCTCTGGTTCGGCGGCGGCCTCGAAATCGCCAAGACGGGCGCCCGCTACGTGATCGCGCGCACGCAGGAACACCACCTGATGGAGGATCGCAGGCCGGTCCGCGTCGCGACCTCCGAAGAATACAAGCGGAACCCGGAGGTGATCGCGCACCAGGGAGAAAAGCCCCCGAAGACGCTGACGATGATTCCCGAGTGGGAATACAAGGACCACAAGTGGGGGATGTCGATCGACCTCACGTCCTGCACGGGCTGCGGCGTCTGCACGATCGCGTGCGTCTCCGAAAACAACATTCCGGTCGTCGGCAAGGACCAGGTCAGTCGCGGACGCGAGATGCACTGGATCCGCGTCGATCACTATTTCTCGGGCGACCTCGACAACCCGGAGACGTACCACCAGCCGGTGCCCTGCATGCAGTGCGAGAACGCGCCCTGCGAGCTGGTCTGCCCGGTCGGCGCCACGACGCACAGCTCTGAAGGCCTGAACGACATGGTCTACAACCGCTGCGTCGGCACCCGGTACTGCTCGAACAACTGCCCGTACAAGGTGCGGCGCTTCAACTTCCTGCTCTACCAGGACTGGGAGACGCCGAGCCTCGAGCCGCTCCGCAACCCGGACGTCACGGTCCGGAGCCGCGGCGTCATGGAGAAGTGCACCTATTGCGTGCAGCGCATCAACTACGCGCGCATCGATGCCAAGCGGCTCGACCGCAGGATCAAGGACGGCGACATCGTCCCGGCATGCGCCGCGGCCTGTCCGGCCGACGCGATCGTGTTCGGCGACCTGAACGACCCGGACAGCCGCGTCACGAAGATGAAGAAGCTCGAGCGGAATTACGCATTGCTCGAACAGCTCAACACGCGTCCGCGGACGACGTACCTGGCGGCGCTGCGGAACCCGAATCCGGAGCTCGAGCCGGCCCGGGCGACGAGTGAGCACGCATCGTGATGACGCCGAAACCCGCGGCATACGCGCCGCAACCGTTGATCGAGCCGGGCCACACGATGGGCTCGATCACCGACAAGATCAGCGACGTCGTCCTCGGCGGCAACACGCCGCTGACGTGGTTCATCGTCGTGTCCATCGGTTTCACGATCATGGGCATGCTGGGGGTGGCGATCACCTACCTCCTGCTGAAGGGCACGGGGATCTGGGGCGTCAACATCCCGGTCGGCTGGGGCTTCGCGATCATCAATTTCGTCTGGTGGATCGGCATCGGCCACGCCGGCACCCTGATCTCCGCGATCCTGCTGCTGCTGAAGCAGGGCTGGCGGACGTCCATCAACAGGTTCGCGGAAGGCATGACGATCTTCGCGGTCATGTGCGCGGGCCTCTTCCCGCTGATTCACACCGGGCGTCCCTGGCTGGCCGTCTACTGGCTGTTCCCGTATCCCAACAGCATGTCGATCTGGCCGCAGTTCAGAAGCCCGCTGATCTGGGACGTGTTCGCGGTCTCGACCTACTTCACCGTCTCGCTGCTGTTCTGGTACGTCGGCCTGATTCCCGACCTCGCGACGCTGCGCGACAAGGCGAAGCTCAGGCCCGTCAAGGTCGCCTACGGCATACTCGCGCTCGGCTGGCGGGGCTCCGCGCGCCACTGGCAGCGCTACGAGCACATCTACCTGCTCCTCGCGGGCCTCTCGACGCCGCTGGTCCTCTCGGTCCACACGGTCGTGAGCCTCGACTTCGCCGTCAGCGTCATCCCGGGCTGGCACTCGACGATCTTCCCGCCCTACTTTGTCGCCGGCGCCATCTATGCCGGGTTCGCGATGGTGCTGACGCTGGCGATTCCGCTGCGGAAGCTGTACGGCCTCGAAGGCTTCATCACGATGCGCCACCTCGAAAACATGGGGAAGGTCACGCTCGTGACGGCGCTCATCGTCGGCTACGGGTATGTGTCGGAAGCCTTCTTCGGCTGGTACAGCGGGAACAAGTACGAAGGCTTCATGATCTGGAACCGGATGACCGGTCCGTACTGGTACATGTACTGGACGCTCATCTTCTGCAACATCATCACGCCGCAGTCCCTGTGGTTCCGGAAGGTCCGCACGAGCACGCTCGGCCTGTTCCTGGTCGCGATGGTCGTCAACGTCGGCATGTGGCTCGAGCGCTTCGTGATCGTCGTGACGAGCCTGCACCGTGACTTCCTGCCCTCGTCGTGGGGCATGTATTACCCGACCATCTGGGACTGGATGACGTTCATCGGGACGCTCGGCATGTTCGTGACGCTGTTCTTCCTCTTCGTCCGGTTCCTGCCGATCATTTCGATCTTCGAGATGCGCGCGATGGCGCCCGAAGCGAAGCTCCGCGAGTCGGAGGGTCACTGATGGACACCCCGATGAGTACCGCGCCGCTCTACGGCCTGATGGCGGAGTTCGACGGCCCGAACGAGCTGGTGCGCGCGGCGAAGCGGACCTACGCCGAGGGCTACCGCAACATCGATGCGTTCTCCCCCTTCCCGATCGAGGAGGCGTGGGAGGCCATCGGGCACCACGATCGCCGCTTGTCGTTCATCGTGCTGTGCGGCGGGATCGCCGGCCTGCTGAGCGGCATCGGCCTGCAGGAGTGGGTGCACAACCTCGCGTATCCCACGAACGTGGCCGGCAAGCCCCTGAACAGCTGGCCGCAGTTCATCCCGGTCACGTTCGAGCTGACGATCCTGTTTGCCGCGCTGTCGGCGGTCATCGGGATGATCGTGCTCAACGGATTGCCGATGCCGTATCACCCGGTGTTCAACGTGCCGCGGTTCGAGTTCGCGAGCCGGGACAAGTTTTTCCTGCTGGTCGAAGCGACGGATCCGAAGTTCGATCGCCGGCAGACGCGCGAGTTTCTCAAAGGGCTCAATCCGAGTGAGGTGAACGACGTTGAGCCGTAACCAGTCCCTGGTCCCTCGGTCCCTGGTCCGTGGTCCCTGGTGGGCCGCCGTTGCGGCGCTGTGCTGTATTGCCGCCGCGGGCTGTCGTCAGGACATGCACAACCAGCCCAAGGCGATCCCGTTGCGCGAGAGCATGTTCTTCAAGAACGGCTCGAGCGCGCGGCCGATCGTCGAGGACACCGTCGCCCGCGGCACGCTCCAGGACGATGCGGCGTTTTTCACGGGGAAGAACGGGACGGCCGAGGTCGACGCGCTGCCCTTCCCGCTGACCGCCGAGGTCCTCGATCGCGGCGAGGAGCGTTTCAACATCTTCTGCTCGCCGTGCCACGACACGGCCGGCACCGGGCGGGGCATGGTCGTGCGCCGCGGCTACCGGCAGCCGCCGTCGTACCACATCGACCGGCTGCGGGCGGTGCCGATCGGGCATTTCTACGACGTCATGACGAACGGTTTCGGCGCGATGCCCGACTATCGCACGCAGATCGCGCCGCGGGATCGCTGGACGATTGCCGCCTACGTGCGCGCGCTCCAACTGAGTCAGCATGCCTCCGCCGC
>DAIUEK010000009.1:8180-14477 GCA_036845165.1 Vicinamibacterales bacterium
TAATGGACACACACGCTCTGACGACCATCGATTCGGCCGGCATCGGGCGCCTGCAGCAGCGGGGCCTGACGATTGCCGTCATCGGCGGGGTCGTGGGCGCCCTGGGGGCGTTCCTGCAGCCCGCGCAGATCATGCCGTCGTGGCTCGTCGGCTTTCTCCTCTGCCTCGGGCTGTCGCTGGGATGCCTTGCGCTCCTGATGCTGCAGCACATGTCGGGCGGCCAGTGGGGGCTCGTCAGCCGCCGGATCTTCGAGGCCGGCTGCTCGCTGCTCCCCTACTGCCTCCTCCTCTTCATTCCCATCGCGGTGATGGCGCCGACGCTGTACTCCTGGGCCCGCCCGGGGGCGAACGCCGACGAGATCATCCGGCACAAGCAGCTCTACCTGAACCTGCCGTTCTTCTGGATACGGGCGGGGATCTACTTCGCCGTGTGGATCGGCTGCGCGACGCTATTGAACCGCTGGTCCGCCGCGCAGGATCGCGGCGAGGTCGCGACGACCGAAGCGGACACGCGCCGCTTCCGTGTCGTCAGCGCACCCGGACTGCTGATCTACGTGCTCCTCATGAGCCTGGCGTCGGTCGACTGGATCATGTCGCTCGACCCGCACTGGTACTCGACGATCTTCGGGTTCATCATCGTCATCGGCCAGACGCTGTGCGCGCTGTCGTTCACGGTCGCCGTGCTGGCGATCCTCGGCCAGCGGGAGCCGATGCACGGCGTCCTGCGCGCTTCGCACTTCCACGACCTCGGGAAGCTGATGCTCGCGTTCGTGATGCTGTGGGCGTACTTCTCGTTCTCGCAGTTCCTGATCATCTGGGCGGGCAACCTGCCCGAGGAGATCACGTTCTTCCTGGCGCGGCTGGGGCACGGCTGGCAGGTCGTCAGCCTGGTCATCGTCTTCGGCCACTTCATCCTGCCGTTCTGCCTGCTGCTGTCGGCGGACCTGAAGAGGCGCCCGAACCTGCTGGCGCGCGTCGCGTGGTCCATCGTCGCCGTCCGCCTCGTCGACCTGATCTGGCTCGTGGCGCCGGTCTTCAACCAGGGAGGCGGCTCGCCGATCAGTCTGGCGAACGTCGGGATCCCGCTGGCGCTCGCGGGATTCTGGCTGTTCCTGTTCGCCGGGCGGCTGGGCAGACACCCGCTGGTGCCGGTCAACGATCCGTACTTCAAGCAGATGCTCGAGTCCGCGCATGAAGGGGGGCACTAGATGTCGTCGCAACCTCACGGCAACCTCGAGAATCCGGATACGTCGCACGAGCACAGCGACATCAACGTCCGCGCGATCCTCTGGTTCGTAGTCGTGCTTGCCGTCATCGTCCTCATGACCGACGTCGCGATGTTGGGGTTGTTCAAGGTGCTCGCCCGGTACGAGGTGAAGAACGATCCAGCGATCTCGCCGCTGGCCATTCCGGCGGGGCGCCCGATGCCCCCGCCCGGGCTGCAGATCACGCCGTGGGTGGACCTGAAGCAGTTCCGCGCCGAAGCGGACCTGTACCTCCACAGTTACGGCTGGGTCGACGAGAAGGCCGGCGTCGCGCGCATCCCGATCGAGAAGGCGAAGGCGCTGCTTCTGCAGCGAGGGCTGCCGGTGCGTCCGGAGCTCGCCGATGCCTCGGAAGGCACCCACGTCGCCGCGACCGGCGAGTCCAGTGGCGGGCGGACGTTGCCCGCCGGCATGGCCGATAAGTCCACTCCGCCGGCGCCGGCTTCAGCGGCGCCCGCGACACCTGCGGCGCCGGCGAAACCGGGCGGAGGCGGACAGTGACCGGGCTTTTGGCTTTAGGCTTTAGGCTTTGGGAAGGCAACAACAGACTGCCTGCGCTATTAGCGCTGGCGCTCCTCGCACCGGCCAGCGCGCAGGCGCAGTACGCGAACCCGCCCGAGCGCTCGATGGCCGCGAGCCGGAAGCCGGCGATCCTCGAGAACGTCGGGATCGACCAGAAGATCGGCCAGCAGCTGCCGCTCGACCTCGTGTTCAAGGACGAGAGCGGCCGCGACGTGACGCTCGGCGAGTTTTTCGGCAAGCGCCCGGTCGTGCTCGCGCTGGCGTACTACGAGTGCCCGATGTTGTGCACGCAGGTGCTGAACGGCATGACCGGCGCGCTGAAGACGCTGTCGTTCGACGCGGGGAAGGATTTCGACGTCGTGGTCGTCAGCATCGATCCGATGGACGGCTTCAGGCTGGCCGCCGACAAGAAGGCGACCTACGTGCAGCAATACGGGCGGCCCGCCACCGCGGGCGGCTGGCATTTCCTGACCGGCAAGGACGCGTCGATCAAGCCGCTCGCGAGCGCCATCGGCTTCCGCTACGCGTACGACGCCAACCTCAAGCAGTTCGCGCACGGCGCGGCCATCTACGTCGCGACGCCGAAGGGTCTCGTGGCGCGCTACTTCCTCGGGATTGATTTCGCGCCGCGCGACCTGCGCCTGGCCCTGGTCGAGGCGTCGAACAACCGGCTCGGCTCGGTCGCCGACCAGGCGCTCCTTCTCTGCTATCACTACGACCCCGCGACGGGGAAGTACGGAGTGGCCATCCTGAACGCGGTCCGGATCGGGTTTATCGCGACGGTCACCGGATTCCTGACGTTCCTGTTCATCAACCTGCGCCGGGATCGGGCCGAGGCGCAGCGCCCGAACCGTAGTTAAACGATGTTCACGAACTTTCCGTTCTTTCCGCAGCAAGCGTCCGAGCAGGCCGGGCAGATCGACGCCCTGTACTTCTTCCTGCTCGCCGTCACCGGCTTCTTCGCGCTGCTCATCGCCGTCTGCGTGGTGGTGTTCGCGATCAAGTTCCACCGCAAGCACGACGACGAGGTCGGCGCGGTCATCCACGGCTCCCTGGCGCTCGAGCTGCTCTGGACGATCATCCCGCTCGGCCTCACGATGGTCATGTTCGTGTGGGGAGCCCAGGTCTTCTTCCACATGACGCGCCCCCCCAAGGGGGCGATGGAGATCTACGTCGTCGGCAAGCAGTGGATGTGGAAGGTCCAGCACATGGACGGGGCGCGCGAGATCAACGAGCTGCACGTGCCGCTCGGCCGCCCCGTGAAGCTCATCATGGGCTCCGAGGACGTCATCCACGACTTCTTCATCCCCGACTTCCGCGTGAAGGCGGACGTCATCCCGGGCCGCTACAACACGCTCTGGTTCACGGCCACCAAGGTGGGCCGGTACCACATCTTCTGTGCGCAATACTGCGGCACCAAGCACTCCTCGATGATCGGCTGGGTCACGGTGATGGATCCGGCGGACTACCAGGTCTGGCTGAGCGGCGGCTCGGGCGGCGGCAGCATGGCCGAGAACGGCGCGAAGCTGTTCACGGACCTCTCCTGCATCACCTGTCATCTTGCGAACGGGCAGGGGCGCGGGCCGGTCCTGAAGGGCGTGTACGGCAAGCAGGTCTTGATTACGGGCGGGACGACGGTGACGATGGACGACGCGTACATCCGCGAGTCGATCCTGAACCCGCAGGCGAAGATCGTCCTGGGCTTCACGCCGATCATGCCGACCTTCCAGGGGCTCGTGACGGAAGAGCAGCTCCTGCAGCTCATCGCCTATGTGAAGTCGCTCAGCGAGAACCCGGGCGGCGCCGGCCCGGTCACGCCGCCGCCGGCGGCGGCGACGCCCGCGGCAAAGACATCGGGTCCCGGGAACTGATATGTACACGACCGCGAAAGACGCACCGCTCAATTACCTGAACAACGGCCACGGCATCGCGTCGTGGCTGCTGACGCGCGATCACAAGCGCATCGCGCTGCTGTACTTGTTCTCGATCACCGCCTTCTTCTTCCTGGGCGGGTTCTTCGCGCTGATGATCCGGCTGGAGCTTTTGACGCCGACGGCCGACCTCGTCCAGCCCGATACGTACAACAAGCTCTTCACGATGCACGGCATCGTGATGGTGTTCTTCTTCCTGATCCCGTCGATCCCCGCGGTGCTCGGCAACTTCTTCATCCCCATCATGATCGGGGCGAAGGATCTGGCGTTCCCCCGGATCAACCTGCTCAGCTGGTACATCTACGTGCTCGGCGGAGTGTTCACGGTCGTGGCGGCGGCCACGGGCGGGGTGGACACGGGCTGGACGTTCTACGCGCCGTACAGCACGAGCGCCTCGAACTCGAACGTCATCCTGGCGGGCCTCGGCGTCTTCGTCGCGGGCTTCTCGTCGATCCTGACCGGCCTGAACTTCATCGTCACCGTGCACCGCATGCGGGCGCCCGGCATGACGTGGTTCCGCCTGCCGCTGTTCGTCTGGGCCCACTACGCGACCAGCCTGATCATGATCCTGGGCACGCCCGTGATCGCGATCACGGTACTGCTCGTCGCGATCGAGCGCGGCTTCCACCTGGGGATCTTCGACCCGGCGCTCGGCGGCGACCCCATCCTCTTCCAGCACCTGTTCTGGTTCTACTCGCACCCGGCGGTCTACATCATGATCCTGCCGGCGATGGGGGTCGTCAGCGAGCTCGTGCAGTGCTTCTCGCGGAAGAACATCTTCGGCTACGCGTTCATCGCGTTTTCGAGCCTCGCGATCGCCGTCATCGGGTTCCTGGTCTGGGGCCACCACCTGTTCGTGTCGGGCCAGTCCACGTACGCGGGCCTGGTCTTCTCGATCATCAGCATGTTCGTGGCGATTCCGTCGGCCGTGAAGGTCTTCAACTGGACGGCGACGCTCTACAAGGGATCCGTGTCGTGGGACTCGCCGATGCTCTACGCGTTCGGCTTCATCGGCCTGTTCACGATCGGCGGGCTGACGGGGCTGTTCCTGGCGACGCTCGGCCTGGACATCCACGTGCACGACACGTACTTCATCATCGCGCACTTTCACTACGTCATGGTCGGCGGCGCGATCTTCGGGTACCTCGGCGGCCTGCACTACTGGTGGCCGAAGATCACCGGCCGGATGTATCCCGAAGGCTGGGCGAAGTTCGCCTGCCTGAACATCTTCATCGGCTTCAACCTGACGTTCTTCCCGCAGTTCATCGTGGGCTACCTGGGCATGCCCCGCCGCTACGCGATGTACGCGCCGGAGTTCCAGATCTACAACGTCCTCTCGACCGCCGGCGCGACGATCCTCGGCGTCGGCTACCTCATTCCGATGATTTACCTGACCTGGTCCTTGAAGCACGGGGAGATCGCCGGTCCCAACCCGTGGGGCGCGCGCGGGCTCGAGTGGGAAATCCCCTCGCCGCCGCCCACCGAGAACTTCGCGGCCACGCCGATCGTGACGCACGGGACCCATCAGTACGCTCCGAGCCATGAGGGCGGCATTGTCTGAGCCACAATATCCCGCACCGGTCGCGATTCAGCCGCCCGGGCACGGCGACACGCCGCATCACCCGTACCTGCAGCACCACTTCGACAACATGCCGCAGCAGGCCGAGGCGTCCGCGCTCGGCATGTGGGTGTTCCTGGTCACGGAAATCATGTTCTTCGGCGGCCTGTTCCTGGTCTACCTCGTGTACCGCCACCAGTCGCCGCTGGGCTTCCAGGAGGCCAGCCACCACCTCAACGTCTACTGGGGTACGGCCAACACCGCCATCCTCATCTTCAGCTCGCTCACGATGGCGCTCGCCGTGCGCGCGGCGCAGACGAGCCAGAGCCGCGGCACGCTGGTCGGCTACCTCGTCTCGACGATGATCCTCGGCGCGGCCTTCCTCGGGATCAAGGTGATCGAGTACACCCAGAAGTTCCGCGATCACATCGTCCCCGGCCCGTACTTCCAGTGGGAAGGGCTCTATCCGAAGCCGGCCGAGCAGTTCTATTCGCTGTACTTCGCGATGACCGGCCTGCACGCGCTGCACATGGTCATCGGCCTCGGTCTCATGACCGTGATCACGATCATGGCGTGGCGCAGGACGTTCGACACCGAGTACTACACGCCCGTCGAAGTGGCCGGCCTCTACTGGCACTTCGTCGACATCGTGTGGATCTTCCTGTTCCCGCTGCTGTATCTGATCGGCCGCCACTATCACGCCGGCTAGGAGAAATTAGGACACGACATGTCTGGCCACGTCGCACCCAAGAGCCTGTATTACGCGGTCTTCCTGGCGCTGCTCGCCGGCACCGGGCTGACGGTGGCGGTCGCCTTCGTCGACATGGGCGTTATGAACAACGTCATCATGCTGGCCATCTCGATGACGAAGGCCTCGCTCGTCATCCTCTTCTTCATGCACGTGCGCTGGAGCACCCGCCTGACCTGGGTCGTCGTCGCGTCGGGCTTCCTCTGGCTGCTCGTTTTGTTCGGGATCACCATGACCGACTACCTCACCCGCGGCTGGGTCGAGGGGACGTGG